>CAJPKS010000007.1:0-21909 GCA_905371285.1 Haemophilus sp. HMSC068C11
TGTAATTCGCACGGGGCTGTCAGGTAAATCACGTTTCACAATACCAATAATCGGTACATTCACAGTAGGGCGTGTTGCTTTAAGATTTTCTATGCCCTCGATACGCAATCCAGCGGCACCACCAACAACAGAAGCCTGTGCCATGGCTGCCACGATTTCTGGTTTATCCATCGGACCGTCATCGACAGGCTGACAAGAAGCAATAAGACCAAATTTGATTTTATCTAAGACTTCATTATGTGATAATTTCGACATATAAACTCCTACATTAGACAGTAACACTTGGTTTCCTTTTGGCTTTTTGGTCATTATAGTAAAACGCAGTAAAACTTGCACCATAAAAAAATATTTTTTGAAGTACAATTTCAAAATTTGTGATCGGCTTCTCAATTTTGAGATAAAGTTGCCACATTTGTACAAAATATTTTTTTTTACTTTAGAATATGAAGTAATACTTCATTACTTATAAATAGGAGAAAAAAATGAATGTGTTAGGTTATGCGCAAAAAATTGGGCAAGCCTTAATGGTACCTGTTGCTGTCTTACCCGCAGCGGCTGTACTGATGGGTATTGGTTATTGGCTTGACCCAGATGGCTGGGGAGCTAACAGTCAACTTGCTGCATTTTTAATTAAATCAGGCGGTGCTATCATCGATAACATGGGCCTGCTTTTTGCCGTTGGTGTTGCTTTCGGTTTATCTAAGGACAAACATGGTTCTGCTGCACTTTCAGGTTTAGTGGGCTACTATGTGGTAACCACTCTACTTTCACCTGGCAGTGTTGCTCAGCTACAACATATCGATGTAAGTGAAGTGCCAGCTGCCTTCGGGAAAATCAATAACCAATTTATTGGGATTTTGATCGGGGTGATTTCGGCTGAACTTTATAACCGCTTCTATCAAGTAGAATTGCCAAAAGCACTCTCCTTCTTTAGCGGAAAACGCCTTGTGCCAATCGTCGTTTCTTTTGTCATGATGTTCATCAGCTTCGTATTGCTTTACATCTGGCCATATATTTTCGGCGGTTTAGTATCATTCGGTGAAAGCATTAAAGATTTAGGCGCTGTTGGTGCAGGTCTTTACGGTTTCTTCAACCGTTTACTCATTCCTGTTGGCTTACACCATGCATTGAACTCAGTATTCTGGTTTGACGTCGCAGGCATTAATGATATTCCAAACTTCTTAGGTGGTGCAAAATCACTTGCTGAAGGTACTGCAACGGTTGGTGTAACGGGTATGTATCAAGCCGGTTTCTTCCCTGTCATGATGTTCGGTTTACCAGGTGCAGCATTAGCAATTTATCTCAGTGCTAAACCAAGCCAAAGAACTAAAGTGGCATCAATCATGCTTGCGGGTGCATTTGCCTCATTCTTCACTGGTATCACTGAACCATTAGAATTCTCTTTCATGTTTGTTGCACCAGTGCTTTACTTCATCCACGCGGTATTAACTGGTATTTCCGTCTTTATCGCCGCAACAATGCATTGGATCGCAGGCTTCGGTTTCAGTGCGGGTCTCGTGGATATGGTACTTTCATCACGCAACCCGTTAGCCGTTGAATGGTATATGCTAATCGTACAAGGCTTAGTATTCTTCGTGATTTACTATGCAGTATTCCGTTTAGCAATCAAAGCATTCAACCTAAAAACATTAGGCCGTACTGAAGAAGCGGAAGAAACCACTGCTGCACAACCAGTAGCAAGCCAATCTCGCGAAGAAAGAGCGGTCAAATTTATTGATGCTTTAGGTGGTGCTGACAACTTCAAAAATATTGATGCTTGTATCACTCGCTTACGTTTAAGCTTAGTGGACCAACACAAAATTAATGAAGAACAGCTTAAGTCTCTTGGCGCAAAAGGTATCGTAAAAATCGGTAATGATGGCTTACAAGTGGTTCTCGGCCCTGAAGCTGAACTTGTGGCAGAAGCCATGAAACAAAAAGTGAAATAACATACACCAAATGAAATACCGACTCAGAAATGGGTCGGTATTTTTTTGCCAAAAATAAAGTAAAAAATGACCGCTCTTTAGCTGAGAATTTCTCGTTCGAAGTGAGTTAAATTAAAGTTTGAAAATTGAAGATTGTTTTGAAGGGTGGTGGAACTAAGCAGAATTGGTCTTAACAGCAAGTGGCTTACTGCATCGCATCCCTGCGGGATTTCTACCTAGCCCACCATAGATTTAAAGCATCTCTGGGGTTCCAGTCTGCGATATAAAATTAAAAGATTAAACATCTTTCAAAAGCCACTTATATATTCAGGAGACCAATCCTGACTTCCAAACAAACCACGTTGGAAGGCAGTATTATGATAGAAGTCTTCCGCAATTTTGTCAATTAAGATATTGCACTAAAAGAAGTATTTTTTCGCTTTTCGTATAAAAATTAACAAAGCCATTTCAACTATCACATCAATGTAACAAAAACAAAATAACCGTCTGATTAGAGACGGTTATTTTTGCTATCGAGTGCCGTAAACCACAATGGTTTTGCCGTGCGCATGAATTAGATTTTGATCTTCCAGCATCTTAATTATTCGCCCTACGGTTTCACGTGAACAGCCCACCATTTGACCAATTTCCTGACGAGTAATTTTGATCTGCATGCCATCCGGATGAGTCATGGCTTCAGGTTGTTTTGCTAAATGCATAAGCGCCTGAGCAATACGCCCTGCCACATCCAAAAAGGCCAAGTTAGTCACTTGTCGAGACGTGTTTTGCAAGCGTTTTGATAACTGAGAAGTAAGGAACATTAAAATCTCAGGATTAATTTGAATAAGCTGACGATATTTTTTATAGGAAATTTCCGCAATTTCACAAGGCGTTTTTGTTTTCACCCAAGCAGAACGTTTCGAACCTTCATCAAATAAACCCGCTTCACCAAAAAATTGTCCAGCACCTAAATAAGATAAAATCATCTCTTTGCCTTCATCATCTTTCGATGAAACCATCACGGTTCCTTTAATTAAGAAATATAAAATATTCGCATCTTCCCCTGCATGTATTAAGGTCGATTTTGCAGGATATTTATGCAAATGACAGTGAGTTAGGAACCAATCCAGAGCAGGATCGCGTTGCTGATCATCGTCTTGTAACTTTTGTTCTTCAAGTAATTCTACATCTTCTGACATATAAGCTCCTATTGATTCATTTTAGAAATTCCATTTTATCTTTGATATCAATGGATTCATGTAATTCTGACCAAACAATCACTGCACTTCCATTGTGAATCTTGTTTAGTAGGTGTTGTTTTTTTTGTTCTAAAGAAAATTCGTGTGAACCATAATCGGTGCCTTCCCTAAGTATCACACTTTCCACAATATTTTCTAAGGTTTCTGTTGGCAGTTCTTGCCACGGAATAATCATATATTTATCAACTAAAGTCAATTAAGCAAAAAGCGGTTCAAGAAAACGCCATTGCTGTTCAAAACTTTGATTTGCGCCTAAACGGAAATTTGTACGGACATAACGCATAAACTGCCCTTCACAGAGCGTCACTAAATGCCCCGCAATAATGCGTTCATCAACGTTAAAACCACGCCCTTCACGTAATTTTCGCATTTGTAAAATATTCACAAATTGCATTTCAAGACGATCAAAAAATTGGGCGACACGAGCCTGTAAAAGCGGCTCTTCAAACATCAATGCATGTCCGGTCAATATACGTGTCAAACCAGGGTTTTTACGCGCAAAGTCGAGAATCATCTGCATAATGTCACGCACACGATTCATCGTATTGGTTTCATTGCGAATCGATGTGGTAATACGGCTAAATAAATTCGCTTCGATATTATCGATCAACGCTTCAAACATTTTGGTTTTACTTGGGAAGTAACGATAAAGTGCCGCTTCTGATACGCCCACTTCTTCCGCTAAACGCGCTGTTGTCATACGCTCCATCCCGCGTTCAGAATGCAGCATATGGGTCAGCACCGTCAACACTTGTTGACGACGTTCTTTTACCGTGCGTTTTTCGATTTTTGGCGGTTTGATTTCCGCCGCAATCTCATCAACTTCAACGAGAGATAATTGTTCTACCATAGTTTATTTTTTACCTGAATGACCAAAACCGCCCTCACCGCGTTCAGTTTCGGTAAATTCACTAACAATATTAAATTCAGCTTGTACTACCGGCACAAACACTAATTGTGCAATACGATCGCCGACTTCAATTCTGAACGGCTCATGGCCACGATTCCATACAGACACCATTAATGGACCTTGGTAATCTGAATCAATTAAGCCCACTAAATTACCTAATACGATACCGTGTTTATGACCTAAACCAGAACGAGGCAGAATTACCGCTGCAAGGTTCGGATCGGCAATATAAATTGAAAGACCTGTTGGGATAAGTTTAGTTTCGCCTGGTTGAATTTCAATGCCCTCTTCAAGCAATGCACGTAAATCCAAACCAGCTGAACCTTCGGTTGCATAGGTTGGTAAAGGAAATTCATTGCCAATACGGCCATCTAAAATTTTTACATCAATTTTTTTCATGCTTATTTATCCTTTAAAAGAAATCTGTCATACAAAAGTGCAGTCACAAAATCCAACGAATTTTGAGCCTATTTTATTTGTGATAATGCTCAACAATTTCGGAGACCAACACATCTGCCAATTTATTTTTATCAGCTAACGGCAACGCTTTTTCGCCTGTTTTCCAAAAGATCTGCAAGGCATTTTGATCTTGTCCGAATACTTGTCCACCCGACACATCATTGGCACAAATCATATCTAAATTTTTTCGTTGAAGTTTGCTCTTCGCATATTCAGCAACATTTTGCGTTTCTGCTGCAAATCCCACAACAAATGGACGATCTTTTTCTAAACTTGCCACACTTGCGATAATGTCTGGATTTTTCACCAATTTAAGAGAAAGCTCATCGTTATCATTGGTTTTCTTAATTTTTTGATCAGCAACTCCCGCGACTCGATAATCAGCCACAGCGGCACAGCCAATAAAGATGCGATTTTTGACCGCACTTTCAAGGGAGGCTTGCCACATTTCATGGGCGGTTGTCACATCAATGCGATGAACATTCTTTGGCGTAGCAAGATTAACAGGCCCCGCAATTAAAGTGACATTAGCCCCACGTTTAGCAAAGGCCTCGGCAATCGCAAAGCCCATTTTGCCTGAGCTGTGATTAGAAATATAACGAACAGGATCGATAGCTTCACGTGTCGGTCCTGCTGTAATAGCGACACTTAAATCAGCTAAATCTTGTTGAACATCAAAAAGTGATTGAAGCAATTCAACGATTTCAGCGGGTTCTGACATTCTGCCCGCGCCCACATCACCACAAGCCTGAAAGCCGCTATTTGGGCCCACAAAATGAATACCTCGCGCAGAAAGAGCGGTCAAATTTTGTTGTGTAATCGCCTGGCGGTACATTTGCTGATTCATAGCCGGTGCGAGCAAAATAGGCGCACTTGTCGCAAGACAAATCGTACTGAGTAAATCATTTGCCATTCCAACGGTTAAACGCGCAATAAAATCGGCACTGGCTGGCGCAATCACAATCGCATCAGCCCACTTGGCCAGCTCAATATGCCCCATGGCTAATTCAGCTTGAGGATCAAGTAAAGACTGAGAAACCGCATTGCCCGAAATGGCTTGTAGCGTTAAAGGTGTGACAAATTCAGCGGCAGCGGGTGTTAAAGCCACTCGAACTTCTGCGTTAGATTTGCGTAATAAACGAATAAACTCAATGGTTTTATAGGCGGCAATGCCTCCTGTAATCCCGACAACAATACGCTTTCCGCTCAAGCTCATTTGCTACTCCGCTGCAACTTAATAGAATGGATATGTTTTGTGTGTTAGTACTTAACAACTTAAGGTCGCCTATTTTACTTCAAATTTCGCCAATAAAAAATTTTATTTTTGCGATCTCGATTTCAAAAATAAAACTAGTTTCTCGCAAAGATTGAAAACATCCTGAAAATTGACCGCACTTTTTTCTTTTCATTAATTAATATGCAAACAAACTCTCCTTTAATGCCTCGTGAAAAATTGTTGAAATACGGCGTTGAAGCCCTAGAAGATCACGAATTACTTGCTATTTTTCTACGAACAGGTATTAAAGGTTGCCCTGTCATGGAATTATCACATAACGTGCTGCAACATTTTGGCTCCCTTCGAGCATTACTAAGTGCAGACAAAGAAGCCTTTTGTAAAGTAAAAGGATTGGGCATTACGCAGTTTATTCAACTACAAGCCACCACAGAAATGACAAAGCGTTATCTGAAGCAAGAATTACTGATAGAACATGTATTTAGTGACACATCTACGGTAAAGCTTTATCTTCAAGCAGAGCTTCATCACGAAGAACGTGAAATTTTTATGGTGTTATTTTTAGATAATCAACATCGTTTGATTAAAAAAGAGCGGTTATTTTTAGGCACAATTAATGTGACGAATGTTTATCCACGAGAAATCATCAAAGAAAGCCTTTACTGCAATGCAGCCGCCTTAATTTTGGCTCACAACCACCCTTCTGGCCTAGCAGAACCGAGCTATTCAGACAAACTGATTACACAAAAAATTATTGAAGCTGCCGAGTTAATGGATATTCGTATTTTGGATCATTTTATTGTCGGCAAAGGGACTTGTTATTCTTTTGCAGAACATAATCTGTTATAGTTTTAGGGAATTTGATGATTTTTTTATCGTTCATTTCCATTTAAAGACGGAAAAATCGCTTTTGGACTTGAGAAATGAAAATAAAGTCAGTATAATTTGCGACCTTTAATATAGTAAGTGGGTCGGATACTGCGACCTGACGAGGAAGCAAGCTTAGTTTTAAGCTTCATTATCCGAACCATAAGCTCGAGCTTATATTTAAATTATTGGAGATTATTATGTCTAGAGTTTGTCAAGTAACAGGCAAGCGTCCAGCTGTGGGTAACAACCGCTCACACGCGTTGAATGCGACACGTCGTCGTTTTCTTCCAAACCTTCACACTCACCGTTTCTGGGTTGAAAGTGAAAACCGTTTCGTGACCTTACGTTTAACTGCGAAAGGTATGCGTATTATCGATAAAAAAGGCATTGATGCAGTGTTAGCTGAAATCCGTGCTCGTGGCGAAAAAATCTAAGGAGCTAAAACATGGCAGCTAAAGGCGCTCGTGAGAAAATCCGTTTAGTTTCTACAGCAGAGACTGGTCACTTCTACACAACTGATAAAAACAAACGTAATATGCCTGAAAAAATGGAAATCAAAAAATTTGATCCAGTAGTGCGTAAACACGTTATCTATAAAGAAGCAAAAATCAAATAATTTTGCTGATTTTGAAAAAAGCCCGACATTGTTCGGGTTTTTTTATACCAAAATTCATTACCGAGATTATCTATGCCTGAACTTCCTGAAGTCGAAACTGCCCTGCGTGGTGTCAGCCCTTATTTGAAAGGTTTTACCATTGAAAAAATTGTAGTGCGCCAACCCCAATTACGTTGGGTAGTCTCTCCTGAATTAACAACGCTCAAAAATGTCAAGATCTTGGATACCTCTCGTCGTGCAAAATATCTCATTATTCATACAGAAAAAGGTTATATCATCGGTCATTTAGGCATGTCTGGCTCTGTTCGAATTGTGCCGCACGATAGTCCTATTGATAAACACGATCACCTTGATATTGTAATGAATAATGGCAAATTACTGCGTTATAACGACCCGAGACGCTTCGGTGCATGGATATGGGCTGAAAACTTAGATGACTTTCATCTTTTCCTAAAACTTGGTCCTGAACCACTTTCAGATGAATTTAATGCCGAATACCTTTTCAAAAAATCACGCAAAAAATCGACCGCACTTAAAACCTTTTTAATGGATAATGCTGTCGTCGTGGGCGTAGGAAATATTTATGCCAATGAAACGCTCTTTTTATGTGGTTTACACCCCATGAAATTAGCCGAAAACCTCACGCGAAACCAATGTGCCTTGCTCGTTGAAACAATTAAAGACGTCTTAGCAAAAGCCATTACGCAAGGTGGAACAACATTAAAAGATTTCTTACAACCTGATGGTCGCCCCGGTTATTTTGCACAGGAATTGTTGGTTTATGGAAACAAAGATAAACCTTGTCCAAAATGTGGCACTAAGATTGAAAGTATGATTATTGGGCAACGCAATAGCTTTTATTGCCCACATTGTCAGAAAAAGAAATAGGCGTGATACACGCCTATTTTTTTAGAAAAAGGAACTCCAGAAATGAGAAATTGGCATGGCGAGGAAAAGAGCCGGTAGCATATTCGCCACATGAAACATTTGGATATTACAAATGCGAAAACCTGCTGCTATCATTAACATACCGCCTACCGCAGCAAAATCACCTCGCATTTCAGATGTCACGAAAGGAATAATAAATACCGCAGAATAAGCTAAGATCACTTGAACCAATGTTTGTGGCACAAAAATACTCGCGACAGAAATGCCAAGCGATGTAGCAAAGATCATCGCCGTGAAGAAATCTAGAAAGGATTTCACAATGAGAATATCAAAATTCCCCGTCATCCCCTCATTCATCGCGCCAAAAATACCTGTCCCACTAAATGAAAACAGAATCACAATCGCAACAAATTTAGATAAGAACTCTTCTTGGCTATGCATGCTACTTGGTGTATCAGGGAACATTTTTTCAACAAGGCCTTTCGCTGATGAGGCGAGCTTATTGATCCCATGCTCTAATAAAAGCAATTCCCCGATTATCGAGCCTAATAACACCGATAAAATCATTGCAGGCATATTTGTCGTTTTCGCTACCATCACAATGCCCATGCCCATAGAACACAGACCAAAGCTCAAGGTTAAATTAGTGCGTAAACGCTCTGGAATGCGTCCACCGAGCATCGATCCAATAACTGCGCCACTAATAATCGCCAGAGCATTAATATAAGGTCCGATAATCATATTCTTCTCCGAGTTAACTCATCCTATTATACGAAAAATAGGGTGAAAATCGACCGCACTTTTTGCAACAAAAAAGGCATGGTTCCCCATGCCTTTTGTTTATTTACGATAAATTACCAGTGGTAACCTGCACCAACTGCTACACCCACTTTACCTTGAGTATCGCTAGTACCGGCTAAACGAATAATGATTTTACCATTGTCTGAAATACGTGACATACCTAACGCCACTGCATTTTGACCTTGGTAATTACCCGCTGCCACAGATACCATGCTCTTACCTGGAATGTAAGCCTGTGGTAATTGAGACGCCGCTAACGCGCTTGCTGTACCTGCATTGACACGTTTACCTAACTTGTTCACTTGACCATTTAAGTGGTTGATCTTGTTATTCATGTCAGCTTTTACTTCGTGTAATTGGCTACCGTTTACCGCATCAGTACTGTCTGCTGCAATGCGTCCTGGGGCAACATTGGTAATTTGTTTATTACCTGCATCAATACCATTTTTAGTCATGCTTGGACCATTTTTAATGGTTACGCCATTGCCATCAATCACAGTATCACCCGCAGTGAATTTGTTTGCAGTTACACTTTCCACTTTAAGGTTTTTCTTGATACCTACACGAAGATTACCGCTCTTATCAATGTTTGTCATCACATTATCGCCACCATCAAACTCACTCCAGTTTGTGTTGCTATCTGCGCCTTTCACATTGATTTGGCTATTTAATTTCGCACCGTAAACATCACCTACGTTTGCGCCAAATTTTAAGCCATCGCTTAATGTTGCGATAGTTTCACCACCAAAGTTCATACGATTTGGTGTTTTACCATCAAGATTTGGTGCTGCATCTTTACCACTTACTACTGTAATTGGCGTTGAGTTATCACCTTCACCAAGATTAATTGTTGTGGTATTAACCGTTGTGGCATTCACCGCTCCGGCTTCTAAATCTTTCGTAGTAGAGATAGTGAAATTCATGCCATCTTGCTTAATTTTGATATTTTGTCCTGCGATATAAGTCACGGTATTACCTGGGCTTACCTTTTGAACAGTTTCACCTTCAGCTTCACCACCGTCTTTATTCACAGTGACATTCCAACCAGAATTATTGATTGCATTTGCAACTGTGGTTGCATTCACCAATTTAGAGCCATCTACAGGTGTATCAATTTTTCCTGTTGTATTAGGTTTTAAATCAGTGGTCGCTACAGCATTATAAAGTTGGCTACCGTTTATTGCATCTTTGCTATCTTTAGATACATCGCCATCTCCAACATTGCTAATTTTCTTACCTGCAGCGTCAATACCTGATTTGGTTATACTTGGCCCACCAGCAATAGTTAATCCATCAGTATTAATGGTTGTATCGCCAGCTTTTACGCTATCAACTTTGATATCCTTAGCTAATTTAATTTCTAACTTATCAGTGCCATCTGCTACCACACCAATGTTACCATCGGAAAGTTTAGTCGTGTCCGTTTCACCACCAACTAGGTTAACTGTTTCACCTAATTTACGCTCTACATTGTTTCCAGTATCACCAGCAAAAGTAAGTGGACTAAATGCTTGTTTCGCAGTTTGATTAATCGCCTCATTAACGTTATTTACTACGTTACCATCTACTTTAATTGGTGCGTTAGTCACGGTAACATCACCTGCTTTCAAACCATCTTTATCAATTTTGGTATCGCCCGCAGTGACACTATCAACCTTGATATCTTTCGATAAAGCAATCTTAACTTTACCTTCTTCAACCTTGGTGCTGATATTTTTATCTGCGCCAACAACCTCAACCGTTTCACCTAATGGTTTCTTCACAGAATTACCATCTTGAGCAGTTAATCCAAAGCCTTTTGTGGTGAGGTTATTAATTGTTTGATAAAGTTGGCTACCGTTTACTGCATCTTGTGATGTTTCATTTACATCACCTGCTGCTACGTTGCTAATTTTCTTGCCAGCAGCATCAATACCAGATTTTGTTACACTTGGACCATCTTTAATATTCAAGCCATCTGTATTTAAAACAGTATCACCAACTGTTACATTACCTGCAGCATTAACATTAGTAACATTAATCGTTTCATTTAAATTAAACGTCACATTATCATCTGCTGCATTTTTGGTAATTTTAATATTGCCATCGGTGTTATTCAAATCAACCGTTTCACCAGGTGCTACATTACTACTATTTTCTCCATTAGCAGTTAAATTCCAGCCTTTATTAGCTACTTTTTCCACATCTTTTAATTGTGAAAAATTCACAGCATCTTTGTCATCGGTACCCGCTTCAACATTAGTAATTTTATTACCCGCAGCATCAATGCCAGATTTAGTAACACTTGGACCACCGGCGATTTTTAAACCATCAGTATTAATGGTTGTATCGCCTGCTTTTACGCTATCAACTTTGATATCCTTTGCTAATTTAATTTCTAACTTATCATTGCCATTTGCTACCACACCGATGTTACCATCAGAAAGTTTAGTCTCATCAGTTACACCACCAACTAACTTAACTGTTTCACCTAATTTACGTGTTACATTAGTGCCAGTATCTCCAGCAAAGGTTAATGGCATATTACGTACGTTATTAATTGCATCAGCTACATCACCTGCGGTTGCAATATTATTTCGATTCGCTGCAGTTGCATTGCCTGCTGCATCTGTAGTGATATTTGTTGTATTCACATCAAATTTCACAATAGTGCCATTATCCGCATCAGTTACATTTACTGTAGTTAAATTACCATCTTTAAAATTCACAAAACCATTGTTATTGATACGTGATTTAGAAGTACCATTTTGTTGTACGTTAAAGCCACTATAAGTTAATACGGTATAAAGCTGTGAACCATTAATTGCATCAGTTGAATTAGCAGTAACACGACCTGCACCAACATTTTGAATTTGACGTTCAAAACCCTCTTTACCAACAGAAACAGCACCAAGCGAATTATTAGCTAGACCTGCTTTAAACTGTTTATTTTCACTCACGCCATTATCATTTTTAAAAGCGGCTTCATGGGCGGTTCCACCGAAAACATTGCCACCTGCCACACTATCTTTACCTAACGCAACTGAATTTTGCACAGTTGCATTAGCTGATGAACCAATCGCTACACCATCAGCTGCCGAGCCAGCTGCGCCCTTACCGATAGCAATAGATGCTTGTTCTGAAGCATTAGCATTATTACCTATTGCAATACCATAAATGCCACTAACATTTGCATTTGCCCCCGTAGCAACGCCTGCATAAGCAGAAGAGGCAGTATGGCCAATGGCCACGCCTAACTCTTTAGCATCTGTATTAGAACCTAGTGCTGTCGAGTTAGTAACGGCTTTGGCATTAGTACCAACAGCCGTAGCATTACCACCATTTGCATGGCTTGAATAACCAATTGCCGTAGAGTTTGAATATTCACTATTAGCTTTGTGACCTAATGAAACACCATTTTCTGCTGTTGTTTTAGCATCTGTACCAATCGCAACTGCATTTTTACCTCTATCAGATGCATTGGCATTTAAGCCCATAGTAATCGAGGCTTCTGTAATAGTGCTCGCATTTGGACCAATAGCAATCGCATTAACTCCAGATGCACCAGTATTATCCTGGTTACCTGTTACATTTGATTTAACCGAGAAATAACGAATTTTTTCAATTTCTGCCATCGCAGCATAAAGCTGAGAACCATTGATTGCATCAGTCGAGTTTGCAGAAATATCACCTGGTGATAAGTTGATGAGTTGACGTTCATAGCCTTTTTTACCAATGGAAACAACGTCCCCCGCGATAGTATCAGCACCACCAGCCCAAGTATAAGTTGTCCCTAAAATAGTACGAGTAGTATAGGCAACCCCCGCTTTATCCGTCGCAGAACCGCCACCAATCGCAACAGAGTTTGCAAAAGTTGCATTAGCTCCTGTACCAACAGCGACAGCATTCGTTTTTTGAGCTGCAGCCAATGAACCTAATGCTAATGAAAGATCCCCAGATTTTGTTTTTGTTCCTAATGATACAGCAGCCTCACCAGCAATCGTATTCATCCAACGGGGACTTTGACGATCCCCTCCAGTTAAATCTTTAAATGCTTGTTGACCCGTTCCCGTTTTAGCTTGGCCATTAGTATTGATATAAGTCGTTTGTGTAGCCGCTGCTTTATCAGTATCATCCCCACCAATCGCAACCGATGCATTACCATAAGAAACAACATTACCGCCAATCGCAATTGATTGATCGCCTCGAGCCCATGCGCCTTCAGTAATAGAACCACCATATATCTCCGCTTTATCAGCTCTAATGCCAGCTCCAATAGCAATAGACTGGTTTACTCGTACAACAGAAGTGCTATCGCCAACTTGAGCATTTTGACCGATGAGAATATTACGACTACCCGCTGTTCCACCATAATTTCCTGTGCCATCACCAATCAGCACACTATTGTCATAACGACCATTTACGCCATAACCAATAGCGGTAGTACTTCCACCGCTTGCTGATGTGGCACTGTTCCCAACCGCAATACTAAAAGGATGTACATTTGTAGGCGCATTGCTTCCATCCCCCACAATCACTTGCGCTTGCGCCGGCATCATCACTGCAGATAAAGAAAGTGCAAATGCAGAAAGTTTAAAAAGAGAAGATAAACGTGTTTCGCTTGTTACACGTTGTTCGGAGTTTGAAGAAGCTTTTACGGCTCCTTTCGCTAATTCTGATGTCACGACAAAAGATTGTGTCGTTTTGTTCCAAATAATCTTAAATACTTTGTTCATAAAAAAGTTCTCCCAAGTTAAATAGATTTAGGTATTCATCACATCCCAACAAACAATAGAACAAGCTGGGTAAAAATAAGGTTCTGGGAGTATAGCTGACTCATCTATAAGATCAAGAAAATGATCGTTTTTTATACCATTTTTCACAAGAAATTTACATTTTCTATACAAGGTATCGTTTGCGTAAAAAGAATGCTCATTAAAATTAGGTCAAAGTCAGTAATAATGAGCATGGAATCGTCTTTATATAAGTCAAAAACAATGTAAAAGTTGACCGCACTTTTTTCTCTTAATATGCAACTCACCTACCACTTCCCTAATCTCCTTATACCCCTTTAGAAGTATTTTTATTTTAAAGTTTGATCAACCTCAAACTTTTGGAAGATAACCTTAGAAAAACTACTACTTTTTGGTATCTTATGCTTGCACTGAACTATTTTTATGAGTGAATTCAAAAGCTTAATAGGAATTGTTTGCATTTTAAATTGTTTTTTTATTCTTTCCTAATGGAGTGATTATCGTGAACGCATTGAGAAAAAGCCTCGTTTTGGCGACTTCTTTCGCAGCTTTAGGTGTATACAACTCAGCGATGGCTGAAATGGTATATAAGCCTGTTGACCAACCTGTGGAAGCACCAAACCCTAATTTAAAAATCGAAGCAGTGAATGAAAAATTTGCTGAGAAATATCCTAGCCAATTCAATTCGTGGAAAGCGACTGAAAAAGGTGACAAAATTATCTACGCCGACGAACAAGATCCTCGTTTAATCGTGTTATGGGGCGGCTATTCTTTTGCAAAAGAATATAACGCACCTCGTGGTCACGTTTATGCAGTAGAAGATGTACGTAATATTTTACGTACTGGTGCGCCCAAAAATGCAAATGATGGCCCACAACCAATGGCATGTTGGACTTGTAAAGGTCCAGACGTTCCTCGTTTAATTGCAGAATGGGGTGAAGATGGTTACTTTGGTGCCAAATGGGCTAAAGGTGGACCAGAAATTGTCAACTCGATCGGTTGTGCTGACTGTCACGATACGACCTCTAAAGACTTTGCTGAAGGCAAACCTGCATTACGTATTGCTCGTCCACACGTTCTTCGTGCATTAGATCACTTAAATAATGCACTTCAAGCAAAAGCAAAAGCTGAAGGTAAAGAACAAGCTAACTTAAGCTTTAACACAGCTGCTCGCACTGAAAAACGTGCTGAAATCTGTGCAAACTGTCACGTTGAATACTACTTCGCAGGCGACTTAAAACAAGTAACCTTCCCGTGGAACAACGGTCAAACTGTTGATGACATCGAAAAATACTACGATGATATCGGCTTCAGTGACTGGACTCACTCGCTTTCTAAAGCACCAATGTTAAAAGCGCAACACCCTGACTTTGAAATTTGGTCTTTAGGTATGCACGGTAAAAACGGCGTAACTTGTATCGACTGTCACATGCCTAAAGTACAAGGTAAAGATGGTAAAGTTTACACCGACCACCAAATCCAAAACCCATTCGATGCATTTGATACCACATGTGCAAACTGTCACGATCAAAGCAAAGAAAAACTTAAAGACATCGTTGCTTCACGTAAAAAAGAAGTGAAAGATGTAATGGGTCGTTTAGAAGATCAAGTTGTTCGTGCTCACTTTGAAGCGAAAGCAGCATGGGATGCTGGTGCAACTAAAGAAGAAATGGAACCTGCTTTAATGGATATCCGTCACGCTCAATGGCGTTGGGACTACGCAGCAGCAAGTCACGGTGGTCACATGCACGCACCTGATGTAATGCTTCGCGTATTAGGTTCTGGTATCGACAAAGCAGCAGATGCACGTGCTAAACTTGCAGCAATCTTAACTAAACATGGCGTGAAAACTCCGGTTGAAGTACCAGATATTTCTACAGCTGATAAAGCATGGAAAGTAATGGGTATTGATATCGAGAAAGAACGTAAAGCGAAAAAAGAATTCTTAGAAACTGTTGTACCTCAATGGGTAAAAGAAGCGAAAGCCAATGGCAAATTAGCTGAAGATACCGCAACAAAACAATAAAAAAAGAACCGCACTTTGTAACTAAAGTGTCGAAGTGCGGTCATTTTTAACCATATATTTGAGGTAATCAGAATGAATTTAACTTCTTTAATCAGCAAATCGGCAAAATCCCTCGCATTGCTTGCAATGCTTGCGGCAATGCCAATGGCTGCAAGTGCGGAAGAGATGGCAAAAACACCGGCCTCTCAAATCACTTATGAGCCACAATTGGATAACCAACGTGACCCAAACCAATATTGTGCGAAATGTCACAAATTTGACCAAGTTGATAAAAACCAAACTTTAGATCAATCTGGTGGTGAATTACACTTTGGTAAATTCCACGGCACACACTTAAATCAAAAAAGCCCTAACACCGGTAAACCGATTAACTGTGTAAACTGTCACGGTAATATTTCGGAAGATCACCGTCGTGGTGCAAAAGATGTGATGCGTTTTGATGGCGATATCTTTGGTGATAAAAAACCAATGTATACCGCACAAGAACAAAACCAAGTTTGTTTTGCTTGTCACCAACCTGCAAAACTTCGTGAAAAACTTTGGGCGCACGATGTTCACGCAATGAAATTGCCTTGTGCAAGCTGCCACACATTACACCCGAAAGATGATGCGATGAAAGGTATTCAACCGAAAAATCGTGTGAAACTTTGTGTAGATTGCCACGGCGAACAACAAAAACGCAAAGCGGCAAAAGACGCACAATCACAAACGCAATCAACCGAACAAAAGGATAAATAATGACAGCTTGTTCACGCCGAAACTTTGTTTCCGGCATGGGGGCATTAATCCTTATGACGGGGACATCAGTTACCTCTTTAGCGAAAGAGGAAAAGGCGGATAAACCGAAACGCTATGCAATGGTACACGACGAAACAGCTTGTATCGGCTGTACCGCTTGTATGGATGCTTGTCGTGAAACAAACCACGTTCCTGAAGGCGTTTCACGTTTGGAAATTCTCCGTAGTGAACCTTACGGCGAATTCCCAAATCAAGAATACGAGTTTTTCCGTCAATCTTGCCAACACTGTACAAACGCCCCTTGTGTGGCAGTTTGTCCAACCGGTGCATCATTTATTGATCCTGAAACAGGTATCGTAGATGTGCATAAAGATCTTTGTGTAGGTTGCCAATACTGTGTTGCAGTTTGTCCTTACCGCGTACGTTTCATTCACCCAGTACACCGTACTGCGGATAAATGTAACTTCTGTCGCGATACAAACTTAGCAGCAGGCAAACAACCTGCTTGTGTAGAAGCTTGTCCAACCAAAGCATTAACCTTTGGTGATATGAATGATCCAAGCAGTGCAGTTTCCCGCAAAGTGAAAGAAAATCCGGTTTATCGCACTAAAGTGGAATTAGGTACTCAACCAAATCTTTACCATATTCCATTCCAACACGGGGAGCCAAGAAGATGACATTAGATTATCCTGTTCCGTTTCACACACCTAACTTGGTGTGGGATTCAACAATCGCTATCTATTTGTTCTTACTTGGTATTTCTTCCGGTGCGGTACAATTAGCGATTGCTTATAAACGTAGTCACAAATTAGAAAATCCAAGCAAAAACTGGATTATCCGAGCAGCCGCCGTTTTAGGTTCTGTGCCAACATTAATTGGTTTAACCCTGTTAATTTTCCACTTGGCACGTCCTTGGACATTCTGGAAATTGATGTTTAACTATCAATTCAACTCTGTAATGTCTATGGGGGTAATGTTATTCCAAGTTTATATGCTGTTCTTGGTATGTTGGTGTGCGGTTATCTTCAAAGAAGATATCATGGCGTTTATCCAACGTTTTATGCCAAAACTTGGCTTTATCGGTAAAATTATCAATGTATTAGAACGTTTAACTGGTCCTGTAGAAGTCATTCTCTTCATCTTAGCCGCTGTGCTAGGGGCTTATACCGGTTTCTTACTTTCAGCATTGATCAGTTACCCAATGTTAAATAACCCTGTTCTACCAGCGTTATTCTTAGCTTCAGGTACCTCTTCAGGTATCGCTGCAACCTTCTTATTTATCCTCATTGCTGGTAAATTAAAAGGTGATAGCCATGAATCACACTTCATTCACAAATTTGAAGTGCCAATTATGGTAACTGAACTTGGTTTATTAATCTGTTTCTTTGTTGGTCTACACTTCGGTGGCGGTCAGAAAGTAGTTGCATTGCACAATGCTCTTTCCGGCTTCTGGGGGGCTGTGTTCTGGATTGGGGTATTCTTAATTGGTATCATCATTCCTCTACTTGCGAACCTTGCAGCAAAAGACAGCTTAAAATACAACAAGAACTTTATTATCCTTGTGTCAATCTTCGACTTAATCGGGGTTCTCTGCTTACGTTACTTCATCTTGTATGCAGGACAACTTACCGTTGCGTAAGGATAAACTTCTTATTTAATCAAAAGGCGTATACAATACGCCTTTTGTTTATTTAAAAGACTAAAGTGCGGTTAATTTTACGTATGTTTTTCATGCTTAAAATTAACCTTATTTTGTCAAATACAACCATTAATACTGAAGAATACTATGCTCCCCGAATTCGGATTTCTCTCATTACTCTTTGCCACCACCGCGGCGCTCTTACTTTCCATCGTGCCGCAAATTGGTATTTGGCGAAATAAACCCTCTCTCACCAACACGGCTTGGGGATTAAGTTATTGTTTCGGTATTTTTACGAGCGTCTCAATCGGCATTCTTGCCTACTCTTTTGCAATGGATGACTTCACTTTGGAATACGTGGCAGCGCACTCCAATTCTCAACTACCAACATTTTTTAAAGTCGCCGCCACCTGGGGCGGACATGAAGGCTCCATTTTATTTTGGCTTTTCACATTAAGTCTTTGGTTAGTGGCTTTTGCCTTTTTCTCTCGCAAAAATGACCGCACTTTTTCTGCACAAACCCTTTCTTTACTCGGCTTAATTTGTCTTGGGTTTGCTATTTTCATTTTGTTCTACTCCAATCCATTTGGACGTGCATTCCCAGCCCCTGCAGAAGGGCGAGATCTCAACCCAATGCTGCAAGATATTGGCTTAATTTTCCACCCGCCGCTTTTATATGTCGGTTATGTGGGCTTTGCCGTTAACTTTGCCATGTCCATTTCTGCCTTGATCTTTAATCGTTCTGCACAAGCAATTGCGCGAGCGATGCGAGCTTGGGTGCTCGTTTCTTGGCTATTCTTAACGTTAGGGATCGTGCTCGGTGCATGGTGGGCATATTACGAATTAGGCTGGGGCGGCTGGTGGTTCTGGGACCCAGTAGAAAACGCTTCACTTATGCCATGGTTATTGGGACTCGCACTTTTACACAGTTTGATGGTGACTGAAAAGCAAGGCATGTTTAGCTACTGGACAACACTCTTTTCCCTACTCGCTTTTGCATTCAGTGTATTAGGCACATTTATTGTCCGTTCAGGTGCATTAACCTCCGTTCACGCCTTTGCTTTAGATAGCTCCCGTGGTTATGTGCTATTACTCATTTTCTTCTTACTGACTGTCGGCTCGCTCAGTTTATTTGCACTACGCACAAATACCAACGAAAGTGCGGTCAAATTTCCACTCATTTCTAAAACTGGGGCGATTTTAGGTTTAAACATCGTATTGACCGTGGCCACCGTCAGTACATTCTTAGGCACTTTCTATCCAATGCTATTCCAAGCCATGAATTGGGGCAGTATTTCCGTGGGAGCCCCTTACTTTAATAGTATTTTCTTACCCTTGCTTACGTTAGTGCTTTTTGCCATGGCGGGCACTCTTTGCTTAGGCTGGTTTAAAGCCGATAAGAAACACTTTTTCAAACGCTTGTTATTACTTATTCCCGCTGCAGTGATGGCTTATGGTATGATTTGGAATGCGCTGCAAAATGACAGTGCGTTACGTTTCCATTTCTTCGCTTATGTGTTGCTCACCCTCGCTATTTGGGTATTATTCGTCACCTTATGGCAAAATTGGGCAAAAGTAAGACTGTCCTATTTTGGGATGATTCTCGCACACTGTGGCGTGGCGATTGCCACAATGGGTGCCGTAATGAGTAGTTACTTTGGCAGTGAATTAGGTGTTAGACTTGCACCACAACAAAGCCAACAATTAGGTCAATTTGAATTCCACTACGATCGTTTTTCCAATGAAATTGGACCAAACTTTACCGCTGAAGTTGCTTTCTTTAGCGTATCAAAACAAGGCAAACCTTACGCTGAAATTGTACCGGAACGCCGCTATTACGACGTTCGTACCATGACCATGAGTGAAGTAGGGTTAGATGCTGGCTTCTGGGGCGATTTATATATTGTGATGGGCGATAACTTAGGCAAAGGCGAATTCACATTCCGCTTACATTACAAACCGCTTATTCGCTGGTTATGGCTCGGAGGCATTTTAATGGCACTTGGCGCATTATGTTCAGCCATCAATTTGAAGAGAAAACGCGATGAATAAAAAGTTTATTTTGTTTTTACCACTGATTTTATTATTGAGCGTTTGCTTACTGCTTTTTGTTGGTTTGCATAAAGATCCAAAACAAATTGCCTCTGCACTCCTTAATAAGCCAGTGCCGGAATTTTATCAAGCAAATTTGCTTGAACCGAGTCAAATCGTCAGCCCAAGAGATTTCCCAAAGAAACCTTTCCTGCTTAATGTTTGGGGAAGTTGGTGTGGCTATTGTCAACAAGAACACCCTCTCTTGATGGAAATTTCAAAAGACGTGCCCATTGTGGGCATCGACTATCGTGACAAACCACAAAATGGTATTGCGATGCTAGAACGCATGGGCAATCCATTTATACTTACCATTGACGATAGCCGTGGTGAATTTGCGATGCAATTAGGCGTAGATGGTGCACCAGAGACCTATATTGTCGATGAACACGGCATGATCCGTTATCGTCATTCTGGCTATATGGATCGTGAAACGTGGCTTACCGAAATCAAACCAAAACTTGATGAATTAACTAAAAAGTAAAATGAAAAAATTAACCCGATTTCTGACCGCACTTTTACTGACTTTCACCCTTTTTGCTCACGCAGAAATGGTCGATACCTATGCGTTTAAAAACCAAGCCGATCGTACTCGTGCTGTTGAACTGGCAAAATCCTTACGCTGCCCACAATGTCAGAATCAGAACTTAGTTGAGTCCAACTCCCCCATCGCTTATGACTTACGTATCGAAGTCTATAAAATGGTAGATGAAGGAAAAACGAACCAACAAATTATCGACACAATGACCGCACGTTTCGGTAATTTCGTGAACTATAAGCCCCCTTTCCAATGGAATACTGCACTCCTCTGGCTATTGCCTATTTTGCTATTAATTGGTGCTTTTGCATTGATTTTGTTTTCCACTAAAAAATCAGAAGAGGCCCCTAAACCACTTGAAAATCAACCTCATACAGCGCCTAAAGAAGAAAAAAGTGCGGTCAAATTTGAAACCAAATCCGCTATTTGGGTCTTTGCAATCTTATTGATTCTTCCTTTAAGTTATGACTTCTCCCTTGATCGTTTTGAGCGTGTTCAACAAGGCGAAAAAGAGATGGTTGAACTTGCTAATAAAAAAGCCGATACATCAATGGTGCATCAAAAAGAAGATATGGTGCTCAAAATTCAAAATAAAATTCGAGAAGATGTGAATAATCCTGAGCTTTGGGCTCAGCTAGGTGATGCTTATATGCAAAATGATGAATTTGATCATGCGCTCATCGCCTATAGCAATGCAGAAAAAATTTCAGGCACAACCCCGGCTATTTTA
Organism: Haemophilus sp. HMSC068C11; assembly: GCA_905371285.1. Lineage (GTDB taxonomy): Bacteria > Pseudomonadota > Gammaproteobacteria > Enterobacterales > Pasteurellaceae > Haemophilus_D. The sequence goes on from CAJPKS010000007.1 coordinate 21,461, forward strand.
GGGCTCAAAGCGACCGCACTTTATTATCAAGCAGGTCAAAATATCACACCACAAATCCAGCAAATAATGGATGAGGCGTTAAAACAAGATAAACATGAAATCTCGGTAATCACATTATTGGCGACTGAAGCTTTTAAAAATCATGAAGCTGAAAAAGCCAAAGCTTATTGGCAACAATTGTTAGATTCAGGTAATGCTGCCGTGGATCGCCGTACTGTTATCCAACGAATCAAAATGATAGACTATTTTGAAAAAGGACAAACCTCACAATAAGCTATGTCTCATTATTCAGAAAATATCATTATTGGAGCCGGTGCTGCCGGCTTATTTTGTGCCGCACAGTTAGGAAAGCTGGGCAACCAAGCCACCATTTTTGATAACGGTAAGAAAATTGGCCGAAAAATTTTAATGTCTGGTGGCGGATTCTGTAATTTCACCAATATGGAAAT
>CAJPKS010000008.1:0-20327 GCA_905371285.1 Haemophilus sp. HMSC068C11
GCTATGGGCATTTTCTTTTTTGCCTTTTTCTGCGCTACTTTTCACAAACATACCCGTGCCCACAACGGCATCATCAGCATTAATAATGGTCGGGGTTTGATATTTGGCTTGGTTAAAATGAGCGGCTTTGATGGCTTCGATCATCGCTTGATTTTTCTCTTTTGCCGCACTTCTACCTGCAATATGCTGAATCACACGGACTTTGCCAGGTAATGCCGTTGAGCTCCACGATTTATACGCTACATCATTGCCATTTAAAGTGATTTCGCCTTTATCTGAAACCGTTACATTGGCTAAAAGTTGGTTAGGTTGGATATTGTGAGCGAATGCATTAACTGAGATTAAACTCCCCATCACTGCACTCAAAAACATAATTTTTTTCATAAATACCTCATAAATTCCGTGAAATTGCCCATTTTTTGGCGAATAGTCACTTTTTTGTTATACTCCGTGCGCATTATACTTTGCTTAAATCAGATAAAGAAGGAAAAAGAAATGGATCAAATGCCAGCTTGCCCAAAATGTAAAGGCGAATATGTTTATCATGATTCTGTGAATTTTGTTTGCCCTGATTGTGGCAATGAGTGGAATGGTAACGAAACAGTTGAAGCCGATGAAGATCAACTGATTGTCAAAGACAGCAATGGTAACTTGTTAGCTGATGGCGATGATGTGCTTTTAATTAAAGATTTAAAATTAAAAGGTTCATCTGAAGTGTTAAAGAAAGGCACGAAATTCAAAAATATCCGTTTAGTTAACGGAGATCACAACGTCGATTGTGGCAAAATCATGTTGAAATCAGAGTTCTTGAAAAAAGCTTAAGAATTCCCAATAAAAAGAGCGGTCAATTTTAATGTTGTTTTAAATCGACCGCTCTTTTTTTATTTTCATTATACCTTCGCAGGCTTCACTATCTCACTTGGATAACAACCGAGCACTTTCAGATAATTGCTGAACTGCTTAAGCTCTTCCAAGGCAATTTGGGTATCTGGATGATGAATATTTCCTTCAATCTCCAAATAGAACATTTCTTCCCAAGGTTTGCCATAAATAGGACGAGATTCAAGCTTAGTCATATTAATACCGTGCTTTTTAAACACAAGTAAAGCATCCACCAAAGAACCCGCTTGTTGCGATGTGGTCATCAACAATAAAGTTTTAGTATGAATTTGTGGTGAGACTTCACGTGCTTGTTTGGCTACGACAATGAAACGAGTAATGTTGTTTTCTTGGTTCGCAATATTATGTTTTAACACATGTAAGCCGTAAAGCTTGCCGCCATCTTCATTACCTAATGCCGCAATATTTGGTTTATTCAAGCTTGCCACAAGCTGCATTGCATGAGAGCTACTTTCGCAGAACTCAATATGTACACGCTCAAGACTTTGAATAAATTGACTACACTGCTGGATCACCTGAGGATGGCTATAAAGCGTATCAATTTTGCTTAAATCATCCTGCTCATTCACTAAAACACAGTGCTTGATAGGATAAGCCAGCTCGCCTACCAAAGATAAGGTGGTATGTTGAAGCAAATCATAAACTTCATTAATTGCACCTGACGTAGTGTTTTCTAAAGGCAGTACACCATAATCAGCTTCTCCACTTTCAACCTTTTCAAAAATTTGAGCAAAGGAATCACAACTGATTTCAGCAAACTGCTGATTATAACGAGCCGCATAATTACGTGCAGCCAAATTAGAGTAAGAACCACGCTTGCCTAAAAAAGCAATATGTAACGTTTCTTCTCGTTGCTCATTGAGTTTTTTCTGCAAATACACTTGTTGTGTTAATACAGAATCTTCAATGATTTTTTGGAAGACTGACGTAATATACTGTGGTTCAAGCTGATAATTTTGACTTTCAGCAAATTGCACAAGCTCTTGTAAGAGCTGTTGCTCACGCTCTAAATCACGCAACGCTTTTTGCGTCACTTCTTTGCTTCTCACTACATCATATGCCAGGCGATGACGCTCTGAAAGTAGCTTTAACAAGCTGCGATCAATTTGCGTAATTTGCTGACGAATTTCTGATAAATCTAATGCCATTTCATTCCTTATTTAAAGGTTACTTCATTATGAGGGATATATTTTTCAGCACTAATAGGTGAATTTTTCTCAAAAAATTCTTTTAAAACATCCGCATCAATAAAACCAGTGTTAACGAAAGTTGGATTTTTGGTCATAACCGGATAACCATCTCCACCTGCAGCATTATAGCTTGGTACAGAAATACGGTAAGTTTTATTTAAATCCAATGGTTTACCTTGAATTTTCACATTTTCAACTTTCTTATCCGCACGATTTACTGTCATGCTGATACCTGAGTATTGAGCATAGGCACCCGAATCTACTTCTTTCAATGCCACGACATTTAAATAATCCAGTAATTCTTTACCGGTTAATTCAAAATAGCTCACAATATTACCAAATGGATGGATTTTTAAAATATCTTTATAAGTTACATCACCTTCTTGGATAGAATCACGAATACCACCTGAGTTCATGATACCAATATCTGCTTTCGCTTTTTGGCGTTGTGCTTCTGCAATTAAGTGACCAAGGTTAGTTTGTTCAAAACGAATAATGGTACGATCGCCTTCTAACTTACCTTTTAGTTTGCCCACTTTTTGGCTTAATAACGCATCGCCTTTATCTTGGTAAGTTTTTAAAAGTTTTTCCATTTCTGGATCTTGTGGAATCTCTTCGGCATAGTTTACATATTCTGTTTTGCCGTCTTCTTTTTTCACTTTTTTCTTCAAGTTCACTGGAATTAATTGATAATTCACTAATTTTAATTCGCCATTTTTGAACTCAAAGTCTGCACGACCAACATATTTACCCCATTCAAATGCTTGCATAATCCAAGTACCATTTTGGAAATCTGGTTTACATGGCTGAGTTGGTTGATAATCTTTAATCCATACGCCTTTATCATCCACACAAATCGGATCATGGCTATGGCCACCGATAATCATATCGAATGCGCCTTTATCTAAATTACGCGTAAGACTTACATCACCTGGTGCATTTGAACCATGTCTCGCATCATAGTAATAGCCCATATGTGTTAAAGCAATTTTTACATCCGGTTTAACTTTTTCATTTAGCTCTTTTAATGTGGCTTTTGCTACCGTTGTTGGATCTTCAAACTTCACATTATGAAGGTATTCTGGGTTGCCTAATTTTGCAGTATCCTCTGTGGTTAAACCGACCACGGCAATTTTAAGATCTTGTTTATTTAAAATCGTATAAGGCTTAACTAAGGTTTTACCTGTTTTCGTATTAATCACGTTTGCAGATAAGAATGGGAAGTTTGCCCATTTTTCTTGCATATCAAGAATTTGTAGTGGATTATCAAACTCGTGGTTACCTAATACAGTTGCCTCATAGCCCATTGCGTTCATTGCTTTAATATCAGGTTCTGCTGTTTGCATATCTGACTCAGGTACACCAGTATTAAAATCACCTGCATTTAATAAAATGAGTGAGCCACCTTTTTGCTCGACTTCAGCTTTTACGCGATTAACAATTGTTTTGTGCGCTGGAAAGCCATATTCACCTTTTGCATTCGGCCAAAAATGTCCGTGCGTATCATTAGTGTGCAATATGGTAAATTGATAGGTTTTGCCCTATTCATATGCCATTGCAGCAGAAGTTGCTAGCACAAGAGGAAGCACGGTAAATAATTTTTTCATAATAAAAATACCTCTATTTTTGACCGCTCTTTACCTTCGCATAAAACAAAAATAACAGAGCAAGATGGGAAATAAAAAAGCTATACTCCCGAAAGAAGTATAGCTTTTCAACAAAACATTGTTAGATGAGTACCTGCGCAGGTGCAACATAACCTTGTGGAACTTGTTTCTTATCTTCAAAGGTAACAAATTCCCACGCTTCCTGATCGGCAAGTACAGCACGGAGTAACTTATTATTTAAACCGTGACCAGATTTATAAGCTTTGAAATCACCGATGATGTTATAGCCACACATATAAAGATCACCAATTGCATCAAGCATCTTGTGACGAACTAATTCATCTCTGAAGCGTAATCCATCTTCATTTAAGATTCGGTAATCATCTAATACGATAGCATTATCTAAGCTGCCACCTAATGCAAGACCTTGAGATTGAAGATACTCAATATCTTTCATGAAACCAAAGGTTCTTGCTCGACTAATTTGATGTACGAATGCTTGTGCAGAGAAATCCATTACATAATTACGTACATTTTTACTAATCGCAGGATGATTAAAGTCGATTGTGAAATCTAAACGGAAACCATTGTAAGGTTTAAATTCTGCCCATTTATCACCGTCTTCTACTCGTACTTTTTTCTTAATACGAATAAATTTCTTCGGTGCATTTTGTTCTTCAATACCTGCATCTAAAAGCAAGTAAATGAATGGGCTTGCACTACCGTCCATGATTGGAATTTCAGGTGCATCAACTTCAATAATAATATTATCAATACCTAAACCTGCTAATGCTGCGTTTAAGTGTTCTACGGTTGAAACACGAACACCTTGTTCATTCACAAGTGCAGTACAAAGCATCGTATCACGCACAGAATCCGCATTCGCAGGGAAAGTCACCGGCGGATTAAGATCAGTACGGCAATAAATCACACCAGTATTCGGCATAGCCGGGCGCAACGTTAAGGTTACTTTTTTACCGCTATGTAAGCCTACACCTGTGACTTTAATGCTTTGTTTTAATGTTCTTTGTTTAATCATCTCTTTTACCTTATTGCTTCACAACAAGATTACTTCTACTCTTATTTCTCATCACGACCAAATGATGCCGGATTAAAGAAATTAGGATTATTTCTTAACTGTTCTAAACGGCTTGGATCAAGCGGTTTATTTAAGTTACCGTATTGTGGATTTTGCTCCTGTGCTGGTTCTGGCTGTGGATTATGTCTTAATGCATCTAAACCATGTAAACCAACTGGCGGTTGTGGTTGAATCGTTTCTTGTGCTACAGGTTGTTGAACTGGCGCTTGTTGTACTGCTGCTTGAGGACGAGCAATCACTACCGGCTCAGCCGCAACAACATCACCTAAACCTGTTGCAACGATCGTGACACGAATTTCATTGCTCATTTCAGGAACTAAACTGGTACCCACAACGATAGTTGCGTCTTCTGATGCAAAACTACCTACAGTGTCACCCACCACGTTAAATTCGTCAAAGCCGAGATCCATACCTGAGGTAATATTAACAAGGATACCCTTAGCGTTAGAAAGATCGACTTTCTCTAATAAATCATTTTTAATTGCAAGACGTGCTGCTTCTTCTGCACGGCCCGCACCTGGTTCACTTTGAGCTGAACCAAAACCAATCATTGCTTGGCCCATTTCCGACATAACTGTTCTTACGTCTGCAAAGTCCACGTTGATTAAGCCTGGAGACGTAATCATATCAGAGATGCCCATAACAGAGTTACGTAATACGTCATTTGCAGCAGCAAAAGCATCAATTAACGTTGCATTTTTCGGGAGAACTTTTTGGATTTGTTGGTTAGGAATGATGATCATTGAATCCACATATTGTGAAAGATCTTTAATCCCTAATTCAGCAAATTGCATACGTTTTTTGCCTTCAAAGCTAAATGGCTTAGTAACAACAGCAACAGTTAAAATGCCTAATTCTTTCGCTACTTTAGCAACGATTGGTGCCGCACCAGTACCTGTACCACCGCCCATACCGGCTGCGATAAAGACCATGTCTGCACCTTCAAGCATTTTACGGATTTCTTCTTGGTCATCTTCAGCCGCTTTACGACCTACATTTGGGTTTGCGCCCGCACCAAGACCTTTCGTTGTTGCCCCACCAATTTGTACAGTTTGTTGAACTTGGCTTTTGCGTAATGCTTGTGCATCGGTATTCACCGCATAGAATACGATCTTACCGTGCTCATCGCTATCAATTGCACTTTCGCCCAAGAAATTACCATTGAATTCTTGTTGCACCATGTTAGCAACCATGTGGTTAACTGCGTTACCGCCGCCTCCACCAACACCGACAACCTTAATCAGTGCACCTGTTTGCTCTTCAAAATCACCATACTCTGGGTATAACATTTGCTGTTCTCCGTTACTGCTAATACTCTGCTAGCATATTAATAAAAGTTAAATCTTTCTCATTGTAAATGAAAAAGTCAAAATTATCAAAATTCTGATTTCACTTTGTTGAAAATATTTTTAAGGCCTTTCCAGAATTTTCTACCAACACCTTCATCACCATAGTTACTATCTACAGGATCATTATCACTATTTTGATGATGATATTGCAGTAATCCGACTACTGTTGAATATTGCGGGCGATTTACATAATCCGTTAAGCCTGTAATATTCAATGGACTACCAATACGCACTTGGCAACCAAATACATTTGAAGCACAATCTTTTAAGTCTTCAATTTGTGCACCACCACCGGTAATAACGACACCAGCAATCAATTCAAATTTAATATATTTGCTTTCTAAATCTGCTTTGAGCTTATCTAATTCGTCCTTAACAACGCCTAATAGTTCAATATATCTTGCCGAAGTGATTAAAGATAAATCACTTTTGGTTAAAGCGCGTGGCGCTCGACCACCAATACTTGCCACTTCAATTTTTTTATCGCCATGTAGACGCGCTGGATACAATGCACTTGCATAGTTCACTTTAATGCGTTCGGCTTCTGCACGAGAAACGGTGCATGCATGAGCAATATCATTAGTGACAATATTGCCAGCATAAGGAATAACCTTGCTAAAGCGTAATGAACCATTGGTATAAACCATCACATTCATAGTACCCGCACCAAAATCGATTAAGCACACGCCTAAATCTTTTTCATCTTCAGTTAAAACAGAATGTGTTGCTGCAAAGCCGGAGAACACCACTTTATCAACTTGTAATCCACAACGCTCAACCGCTTTTTTCAAGTTATTTTGCCAGTCTTGGTGACAAGCGATTAGGTGTACATTTGCTTTCAAACGAACACCGTGTAGACCTAATGGATTTTTAATATTAACTTGTTTATCTACCGCGTATTCTTGAGGAATAATGTGTAATAAAGAAAGGCCTTCAGGTAATTTTACTGAGCTTGCTGTATGTAAAGCATCATCAATCTCTTCTTGAGTCACTTCATTTTCAGAAATAGCAACAAAACCGCTCTCATTCAGGCTTTGAATATGTTCACCCGTAATTGCAAGAGTCACACTCATAATTTGGCAATCAGCCATTGATTCAGCCGCTTCAATAGCACGTTGGATAGAGTTAACAACGGCATCTAAATCAGTAATACTGCCACGATCAATCCCTTTCGATGGACAACTACCCACGCCAAGTACATTTACTACGCCATCAGGAAGCACTTCCCCAACGACAGCAACCACTTTTGATGTACCAACTTCAAGACCTACAATTACTTTCGGTTCCAACTCTTTTCCCATTTTCTTATTACACCTAATGAATTATTTTTATTTCTCTGTCAATCCAACCGCCGCTGATGCAGATGCATAGCGCAAATCTACATAATCAATTCGTTTACCTTCAGGCACTTCAATTTGTGGGTAAATCGTTACAAATCGATCTAATTTTGGTTTCCAATCTCCGCGCCCAAGTTTCAATACTATATCATTATCTAGCGTAACTTGCCACGCACCGCGGTCATCAATTCGCACACCTTTAACAACTAAATTTTTTGCTTTAAAATCAGCGAAAATTTGATTCCAAGCTTCTAATACTTTCAAGCTTTGATAATCAGGACCACCTAAATAAGGTAAAGCTTTTTCTTTTAACTTATCCATCGGCAATTGGAAAACTGTTCCCTCTTTTGTGACGAACTCTGTTTTGTTCCAAATGGCGACTGGCTGATATTCTGATAACCAGATACTTAAACGATTTGGCCAAATTTTGCGAACTACCGCACCTTTTACCCAAGGGATCGTTTCAAGCTGCTCTTGAATTTGCTTAACGTCTTGTCCCCAGAAGCCCTTAAGTGAACCCATTTTGAGTAATACGTCTTGCACATCTGGATAAGTGGTAAATTCATTTTGGCCCACTAATGCGTAGGCTGTAATTTTTCTATCACCGTCTAAGCTTTCGAGCCAATTTTGCCAGTTTGAATAAACGAAATACCCTAGCCCCGCACAAAGTAACACCAAAGCAAGTTTAATCTGCAGCATAAAACGGAATTTACCTTCTCCATTAGATGAGCGACCAAATTGCGTTGGCGGTGTATTTTTGCGCTTAATTACATTCATTACGCACTCAACTCCAAAATTTTCACGACGAGTTGTTCAAATGAAATGCCGACTGTTGACGCAGATTTAGGGAACAAACTGTGACTTGTCATGCCAGGATTTGTGTTTACTTCGACTAAACGGAAATTGCCTTGTGCATCGGTCATTACATCAATACGGCTCCAGCCACGACAACCCACAACGTCATAAGCACGTTTAACTAATTTCGCTAATTCTTGCTCACGTTCAGCTGAAAGGCCCGCAGGGCAAAAATATTGAGTGTTATCTGAAATATATTTCGCATCGTAATCATAAAACTCACCTTCTGGCACAATGCGAACAGCCGGCAATACTTCGCCACCTAAAACAGGCACAGTTAGTTCATCACCCGCTAACCATTCTTCAATCAAAATGGTGTTATCAAATTTGAGTGCATAATCGACCGCACTTTTTAATTCTTCGACTGCTTTTACTTTCGTTAAACCCACACTTGAACCTTCAAGAGATGGCTTAACCATCAAAGGTAAACCTAATTTTTCGACCACAGCTTGTGGGTTTAGTTCGTGAGCGTTTTCTTTCGTCACAATCTCCATATCGGCAACAGGTAAACCAAAGGCTTTCCATAACATTTTAGTGCGCATTTTATCCATGGTTAACGCTGAAGCCATCACACCACAACCGGTGTAAGGTAAACCGATTTGTTCTAATAAACCTTGCATGGTGCCATCTTCACCACCGCGACCATGTAAAATGTTAAAAACGCGATCAAAACCATCTGCTTTTAAATTCGCGACATTATATTCTTTAGGATCGATACCGTGCGCATTATAGCCTTGACTCACTAATGCATTTAACACAGCGGCACCAGAATTAAGAGAAACTTCACGTTCAGCTGATGTGCCGCCTAACAACACGGCAATTTTTTCTTGTTTTAAATTCATTGTTTTATCCTGTTTTCCTTTTATTCTTCATTGAAAAGTGCGGTTATTTTTTCGATGTATTTATGCTTTCCAACGTTCTGCTAAACCACGAGAAATTTTGCTTACACTTCCCGCACCTTGGGCAAGAATTAAATCGCCATCTTGAATAATTTGATCTAACACATCACCGAGTTGTTCCGTATCTGAAACTAAAATTGGATCAACTTTTCCTAGATTACGAATAGAACGACAAAGTGCTTTACTATCTGCACCAACGATTGGCGTTTCCCCTGCCGCATAAACATCTAACATAATCAATGCATCCACTTGGGATAAGACTTGCACGAAATCATCAAATAAATCACGAGTACGTGAATAACGGTGAGGTTGGAAAATCATCACAATACGTTTATCTCCCCAGCCTTCACGTGCTGCTTTGATGGTCACGCCAACTTCTGTTGGGTGATGACCATAATCATCCACTAAGCGTACTTTACCATTTGGACGAATAAACTCGCCTAATTGGTCGAAACGTCTGCCTGCACCTTGGAAATCAGCAAGCGCTTCTAAAATCGCTTCATTGCCAATGCCTTCTTCTTTTGCGACTGCAAGTGCTGCGGTTGCATTTAACGCATTGTGTTTACCCGGTACATTTAATAATACATTAATACGCTCACCACTTGGACAAACTACGGTGTAATGACCTTGGAAACCCGTTTGTTCATAATCTTCGATACGATAGTCAGCATGTTCACTGAAACCATACGTTAACACTTGACGTCCAACTTGAGGAACAAGTTCCATTAATACCGAATCATCTGCGCACATCACCGCTAAACCGTAGAACGGTAAGTTATGTAAGAATTTTACATAGGTGGCTTTCATTTTCTCAAAGTCACCTTCATAGGTATCCATATGATCCGGTTCAATATTCGTCACCACAGAAACCATTGGCTGTAAGTGTAAGAAAGAAGCATCACTTTCATCTGCTTCAGCGATTAAATAACGGCTTGCACCTAAATGTGCATTTTTACCAGCTGATTTAACTAAACCACCATTAACAAAAGTTGGATCCAGTTTCGCTTGAGTATAAATCATCGAAATCATGGCTGTAGTAGTGGTTTTACCATGGGTACCTGCTACCGCAATGCCATGACGGAAACGCATAATTTCGGCCAACATTTGTGCTCGCTGAATCACGGGAATACGATTTTGTTTTGCGGCGATTAATTCAGGGTTATCTTCATGGATCGCGCTTGATACCACAACCACGCTTGCCCCTTGCACATTTTCCGCTTGGTGACCAATGAAAATTTTTGCGCCCGCTTGAGCAAGACGCTGAGTCACAACACCATCTGCAATATCGGAACCAGAGATATCATAACCTTCATTTAATAAAATTTCGGCAATTCCACTCATACCGGCACCACCGATACCAATGAAATGAATTTGTTGAACTCGACGCATCTCAGGGATAATCTTTCTAATTTCGTCCGAAATATGTTTCATATTATTTCACCTTTATTTTTAACCGCACTTTTAGATTAAGGGTCTATTTACTTCCCCTTAACTTCTCTGTTCTTACTTCGCGTTCTCTACAATGACATCAGCTACACGTTTAGCCGCTAATGGTGCTGACATTTCTTTTGCTTTAATCGCCATCGCTAACAAGGTTTCACGATCTGTTTTTTCTAAGAAATCAACTAACACATCCGCATTTAATTCATTTTGCTGAACGATTTTTGCTGCACCAACATCGGCAAGATATTTCGCGTTTAAATATTGCTGTTGATCTTTATGCTGGAATGGCACGAAAATCGCTGGCGTACCTACTGCAGCTAATTCACATACTGTTAAAGCACCAGAACGACAAATCACCACATCAGCCCATGCGTAGGCTTCCGCCATATCATCAATAAATTCTGTAATTTTGACCGAACCGGCGTGTTCACCATAAAGTGCGGTCACACTCTCAACTGAACCTTTACCCACTTGATGACGCACTTCTAGTTTATCTGCCAAACGTGCTACTACTTGTGGAATCGTTTGATTGAGTACGCGAGCACCTTGACTTCCCCCCACGACAAGCACTCTCAATTTTCCACTTCTTTCTGAAAAACGCGCTTGTGGTGATGGCATTTCAAATAAATCTTGGCGAACTGGGTTTCCTACCACTTCGGCATCTTTGAATGCAGTTGGAAAAGCTTGTAATACACGTGTCGCAATTTTTGCTAACCATTCATTGGTTAAGCCCGCTACGGCATTCTGTTCATGTAAAATAACCGGCACGCCACAAAGTTTTGCAGCGATGCCACCTGGGCCAGATACATAACCACCCATACCTAATACCGCATTAGGTTGATATTCTTTGATAATTTTACGAGCTTGCAATACCGCTCTTAAAATAGCAAAAGGGGCACCAAGTAATGCTTTAATGCCTTTACCACGTAACCCTGAAATTTGAATAAAACGAATTGAAATACCATGTTTTGGTACAAGTTGTGCTTCCATTCGATCTTTTGTGCCTAACCAGCAAATTTCCCAACCTTCTTTTTGTAAAGTTTGAGCAACCGCGATGGCGGGGAAAACATGTCCACCAGTACCACCCGCCATAACTAATAATTTTTTACTCATAAATATTCCTAATCATCTCTCAAACGCGCTTGACCACCTCGTTGTAATCTATTTTCATGGTCAATACGCAATAAAATCCCTACGGTCGCCGACATAATAATGATACTTGAACCACCGTAACTCACTAATGGAAAAGTTAAACCTTTTGTTGGTAACATCCCTAAGGCCATGCCTAGATTGACAAAACCTTGGAAGAAAATCCAGAAACTAATACCTAAAGCAAAAAAGCCACGGAAACGTTGTTCTAACATGAGTGATTCACGTCCGATTTTCATCGCTCGGAAAATCAGTAACCCTAAGAGAATCACAACCACTAAAATACCAATAAAACCGAACTCTTCACCAATAATCGCCATGATAAAGTCAGTATGTGCTTCAGGGAGATAATCAAGTTTTTGAATGGAGTTACCAAGTCCTTCCCCACTAATTTCACCACGACCAAAGGCCATCAAAGAGTTAGTCAGCTGGAACCCTGTTCCATAAGGATCTTTAAACGGCTCTAAGAAACCGGTAAAACGTTTTAAACGATAAGAGGCAGAGAGAACCAGCCATACAAAGAGAAGTATGCCTGTACCAATTAGCAAAATAAATTGCCAAAAATTCGCACCGACAATAAAAAGCATGCCAAAGGTAATAACGAAAAGCACAACTGTACTCCCTAAGTCAGGCTGAGCTAGTAAGAATATCCCTAATACGCCCATCACAATGAAAGGCTTAGCCGCACTGAATTTTTTACCACGTACTTCATCATAACGACGCGTAAAATAGCTCGCCAGGAAACAAGTTAAAGCTAGCTTAGCAAATTCCGCAGGCTGGAAATTTAAAATTCCTAAAGAAATCCAACGTTTAGCACCATTAACAGAAGTCCCGATACCAAGAACCAGTATTAATAAAACAATAGCTAACAAGAAGACTTTTGCGTGCCACTTTTCCCATTGAGAGGAAGAAATTTGGAGAGTTAAATAACAAGTTGCTAAAGAAAGTAAGACATACACGGCATCACGTTTAGCAAAATAGAATGTATCATTAAATACGCGTGCACTGTAAGGCATCGAGGCAGAAGTTACCGCTACTAAACCAATCAGTAATAGCACGACAAAAAGCCAAAACAATGCGCGATCATAGAGCAACCCTTGCGGCGTCACTCTCGCCCATTGTTCATAATTTTGTTTAATTTTATTGATAAATTCCATTACTACCCTAATTTTTTAAGCTAATTTTGCTAAACGAGTAAACTCTTCGCCACGTTTTTCAAAAGAGGCAAACTGATCCAAACTTGCACAAGCAGGAGATAATAACACCATATCGCCTGATTTTAAATGTGGACGTAAAAATGAAATGGCTTGTTCCATGGTTTCAAACAAATGACTTTGGCTTGAAAGTGCCGCAAGTTGTTTGCCATCTCGACCAAAACAATACGTTGAAATATGAGGTTGATTGATTAAATCAGCGAGTTCAGAAAAATCTGCACCTTTGCCATCACCACCTAATAAAAGGTGTAATGTTCCCTCAACATATAAACCCGCTAATGCTGCAACGGTGCTGCCTACATTAGTGGCTTTGGAATCATTAATCCAACGAACACCATTCGCTTGATGCGCTAATTGGAAACGATGATCTAAGCCTTTAAATTGACGAAGTGCGGTACGAATTGCCTCTAAATTTATGCCTACTGCTTGCGCTAATGCCGTCGCTGCTAAAATATTCATGTAATTATGACGACCAACCAAGGTTGCTTCATCACAAGGTAAAATGACTTCCTCTTTTGCCATTAAGTACTGTTTACCATTTTCGGTTTTCAACCAGTAATCCGCTTGATTTTCAGCAAAAGACACCACCTTCTTAGCCTGATTTTCACCTTCGCCAAAAGTGAGTTTATCTTCTAAATTCACTACTGCTGTTTCTGCATTGTGGTAAATGCGTAATTTTGCTTGTCGATAATCTTCTAAATCCACATAGCGATCCATGTGATCTTCAGTCACATTAAGCACAGTCGCTGCAGCCGCTTTCAAACTATAAGTGGTTTCAAGTTGGAAACTGGAAAGTTCTAATACATAAAGATCGCAATCTTCATTTAATAATGACAACGCAGGGATGCCAATGTTTCCACCCATGCCCACTTTTATTCCCGCAGCTTTCGCCATTTCATAGACTAATGTTGTTACAGTGCTTTTACCGTTAGAGCCTGTAATCCCGACAATTGGCTTGGTGGCAGCTCGACAGAATAATTCGATATCCCCAATCACTTCCACACCCGCTGAAAGTGCGGTCTGAATTTCAGGTGTTTTTACTGCTAGCCCTGGGCTAATGACAATAATATCGCTATCAAGTAACCATTGTTGATTTAGGCTACCTGTATGTAAGGGAACATTTTTAGGTAATTTATCCGCACCTGCTGGATGTTGACGTGTATCAATCACTCGGATGTTAGCTTGTTGAGATTGAAGATATTCAACGCAAGAAAGACCTGTTTTTCCGAGGCCTATGATGGTGATAGTTTTATTTTGATATAGAGTTGTCATGTTGTTTTTCTTCTCTCGTATTCTGGGATCACGCAGGGTGCAACAAGTGCACCCTACAAAAATTATCTTAGTTTGAGCGTTACAAGCCCCATCAACACCAACATCAAGGAAATAATCCAAAACCGGATAATCACTCTAGGTTCTGGCCAACCTTTTAATTCAAAGTGGTGATGAATTGGTGCCATTCTGAAAATACGTTGTTTTCTTAACTTGTAAGAACCTACTTGTAAAATTACAGACAAGGCTTCAACAACAAATACACCGCCCATAATCACTAATAAGAATTCTTGACGAACAAGGATGGCAACGACACCAAGTGCGCCACCAAGTGAAAGGGAGCCTACATCGCCCATAAAGACTTGAGCTGGATAAGTGTTAAACCATAAGAAACCTAAGCCTGCGCCTACGATTGCAGTACAGAACACCACCACTTCAGAACTATATTTGATGTAAGGAATATGTAAGTATTCTGCAAAATTAACGTTACCAGTCGCCCATGCAATTAAAGCAAATGCACCAGCTACTAAAGCTGTTGGCATAATTGCAAGGCCATCTAAACCGTCAGTTAAGTTTACCGCATTGCCTGTACCCACAATCACAAAGTAAGACAACACAATATAGAATAGACCTAATTGCGGCATGATATCTTTGAAGAATGGAACCACTAAACGAGTTGCATCTGTATCATGACCTAACCAATACAACCAAATGATTGCCACTAATGCGACGACTGACATCCAGAAATATTTCCAACGCGCAATTAAACCATCTGTATTTTTACGCGTGATTTTACGGAAATCATCCACAAAGCCAATTGCACCGTAGCCAAACAAGACAAATAAGCAAATCCAGACGTAAGGATTCGTTAAGTTGGCCCATAATAACGTACTCACACCGATGGAGAATAAAATCATCACACCGCCCATAGTTGGCGTACCTTTTTTCGCAAAGTGACTTTCAGGACCGTCATTGCGCACTTCTTGCCCAAATTTTAAAATTTGAAGGCGTTTGATCACTTTCGGACCGATCCATAAAGAAATGAAAAGTGCGGTCAATAATGCCAAAATCGCACGTACGGTAATATAGGAAATGGCATTGAATGCCGTTTCATAGCGAACTAAGTATTCAGCAAGCCAAACTAACATAAGCTATCCTTTAATGAATAAATCGTCTCTTCCATTTTCATTGAGCGCGAGCCTTTCGCTAATACGATGACTTTTTGGTTTTCTTGTAATTTCTGTTTAATAATATCTAACGCATAAGCTGTCAATTCAGCTTTATCTGTAAAATGTTTTCCCAAAACAGCTTCAGAAATGACCGCACTTTCTGTTCCATAAGAAAGCACTAAATCTAATTTAGCTTGTTTGGCGTGCTCTCCCACTTGTTGATGGCATTTTAGGCTATCCTCGCCTAATTCTTTCATATCGCCTACGAGTAGAATACGGAAAGCATCATAACCTTTTAAAACATCAATCGCAGCTTGTAAAGAATCGACATTCGCATTGTAAGTATCATCTAATAAAAGGAGATTTTCATTCACTCGAATCGGGAATAATCTTCCTTTTACTTGAGAGCGATGTTCAAGACCTGCTTTTACATCAGCAAGACTCGCGCCCACATTCATAGCAAGTGCGGTGGCAGCCAAGGCATTTTTTACATTATGCTCACCTAAATAAGGCAAATTAATTTCAATACTACCTTTTGGTGAAACTAACGTAAACATCGAGCTATTAGGTGAATGTTTTACATTTTCAGCTTTGTAATCACGACCATTGAAATATTGAATAACATGGGAGCCAATTTCTTTTTGCCACAATTCAATATAATCATGTTCGCTATTAATAATGGCTACACCATTTTGGGTTAAACCACGGTAGATTTCCCCTTTCGCACGTGCAACACCTTCAATGGAACCAAAACCTTCTAAATGTGCAGCCGCTACATTATTCACTAATGCGGCCTCAGGCTGAGCAAGATGCGTGGTGTAATCAATTTCACCTTGATGATTAGCACCTAATTCAATAACAGCAAATTTATGTTGTTCGGTTAAGCGTAATAACGTTAATGGTACGCCAATATCGTTGTTGAAATTACCATTTGTGAATAACACGGCCTCAGGATTGCCTGCAGTTTGTTGCAGAATCGAGGCTGTCATCTCTTTCACTGTAGTTTTGCCCGATGAACCTGTCATCGCCACGGTACGAGGATTAATTTTTTCACGTAACCATTTTGCTAATTGACCAAGGGCTAAACGCGTATCTGCAACAACCAATTGTGGCGTGGCTATTTCGGTGTTGGCTTGTTGCACGACTAAGGCTGTCGCACCTTGCTCAACGGCTTTATCTAAGTATTGATGTGCATCAAAATGCTCACCTTTTAATGCAAAGAAAAGCGAGTTGGATACCGCTTTACGAGTATCCGTATTGATATTTTCAACAACGACCTGCTCATCGCCAATAAGATCAGCATTTAAAATTTGGGCAAGTTGTTGGGTAGTAAGTTTAATCATTATGTTTATTTTTTCGTTAAATAGATTTCAGCCACTTCTTGATCAGAGAAATGAAGTGTTTTATCCCCAATGATCTGATAGTTTTCATGACCTTTACCAGCAATCACAATCACGTCATTTTCAACTGCATTCTCAATGGTAAATTTAATGGCTTCTTCACGATCCGGAATCACACCAACATCTTCCATTCGGCTAAAACCTGTAAGGATATCTGCTTCAATTTTATTTGGATCTTCTGTGCGTGGATTATCTTGGGTCACAATGACTAAATCAGCAAATTGCTCTGCCGCTTTTGCCATCAGCGGACGCTTGCCCGCATCACGATCACCGCCACATCCAAAGATACACCAAAGTTTACCTTTACAATGTTCTCGTGCGGCATTTAATGCTTTTTCCAATGCGTCTGGAGTATGCGCATAATCAACGATAACTGTTGGTTTGCCTGCTTTCTTAATCAATTCCATTCTTCCATTTACTCCTTTTAGCTGTGAAACAGTACGGATAAGATCATTGAAAGAATAACCTAAAGCCAATAAAACGGCTGTAGCTAACAACAGATTACTCACGTTAAAAGCGCCAATTAATGGGCTATGTAATGTGCCATTACCCCAACTTGAAGCAACATCAATTACAGCACCTTCGTGAGTAAAACGAATCTGTGTTGCATAAAGCCATTGTTTAGAAGTTGGTTGAAAATCTGGGCGACAGCTGACTGCAATACCATTTGGTAATTCATTTAACCAGGCAGCCCCAATTGGATCGTCAGCATTGAGAATTTGTAATTCAGGCATTAAATCAATGAAAAAGCGTTTTTTAGCTTCCGCATACTTTTCCATTGTCTCGTGATAATCCAAATGATCGCGACTTAAATTGGTAAAAATAGCGGCTTTAAATTTGAGCGCTTCAACACGATGCTGAACTAAACCATGTGAAGACACTTCGATAGAAGCAGAATCTGCGCCTTTCTCTACAAAATTAGCCAGATTTTCTTGAACTTCAACAGCTGAACCTGTGGTATTTTTAGCTTCTTTGACTTGACCTAATAAACCATTGCCAATGGTGCCCATAACAGCGGCTTTATGGCCGAATAGCGTAGCCCATTGCGCTAATAATTGAGAAACCGTAGTTTTACCATTTGTTCCAGTGACACCAACTAAAGTCAATTTTTCGGAAGGATTGTCATAAAATTGACCTGCCAATACTGAAAGATGAGCAGATAAATGATAGTAGTGAATCACTGGTACATTATTTTGCCATTGGATCTTCAAATGCTCGTTTTCTAAATCTGTCTCTAAAACGACCGCACTTGCACCAGAAGAAATAGCTTGAGGAACAAATTGACTCGCATCAAAACGATGCCCTTTTACTGCCACAAATAGATCACCTTTGGTCACTTTGCGGCTATCTAACACCATTGCCTTCACATTAATGTCTGAAAGCACCGGAAGATCAAAAAGTGCGGTCAATTTTTTCATTGTTTTGCCTTTTCTTAATTCATTTTTTCAAGTTTTTGATCGCTTAAGCGAACAGTGCGTCTTGCTGTTTTTTCTGTTGGTTCTGCATCTGGCGCAATCCCATTAGCGCGTAATGCATAGCCCATTATGCTTGAGAATACTGGCGCAGATACCGCACCACCATAGTACTGTCCTGCTTTCGGATCGTTGATCAAAATAACTAGTGCATAACGTGGATCACTAATTGGTGCAATACCCGCTGTAAATGCCACATATTTATTAACATAGTGACCATTTTCAATTTTACGCGCCGTACCGGTTTTCACGCCTACACGATACCCTTCAACCATCGCACGTTTATTTTTGATTGCCACTTTCTCTAACATACCCACGACGTCTTTCGTGATTTTTTCAGAGAAAACACGTTGACCAATAACAGGCGGATCAACTTTAGTGATAGAAAGTGGACGATAAATTCCGAAGCTACCTAGCGTTGCATAAGCGCGTGCAATTTGTAATGGTGTAGAAGTGATACCATAACCATAAGCCACAGTAGCACGTTCAATATCTGCCCAACGTTTACGGTTTGCATTTAATACACCACGTTGTTCACCAATTAAGCCTAACTCTGTATCTTTACCTAAGCCCGCATTTTGGTAAGTTTCCATTAATGCAGAAGGTGGCATACGTAACGCAAGACGACTCACACCACGGTTACTGGAGTTAATCAAAATTTCATCTAAGGTTTGTTGTGGGCGAGGTGCCACGTCCACGATTTCTTTACCACTTACGGTAAATGAACCTGTATTAATTACCTCATCACGTCTCACTGCGCCACGTTGAAGTGCGGTCAACACAACGAAAGGTTTTACGGTTGAACCCGGTTCAAAGGTATCAGTAATGGCACGGTTACGTTTTAACTCATCTTTTACATTAGCTAAGTTATTCGGATTGTAGGAAGGCGCAGTTGCCATGGCTAATACTTCACCCGTACGTACATCCACCAATACGGCTGTGCCTGATTCAGCTTTATTCTCTGTTACTGCTTTTTTGATTTCACGATACACCATAGATTGTAACTTTTCATCAATACTTAAGGTGACATCTTGTGCATCGTATTTTTTCTCATCGGCAATATGTTCAACCACATTACCACGTTTATCTTTACGAACAACACGCGCACCGTCTTTACCCACTAACATTGAGTTGAAGCTCGCCTCAACCCCTTCAATCCCTTTACCATCAATGTTGGTAAAGCCGATTAATTGGGCCGCCTCTTCTACACGAGGATAAAAACGACGTGGTTCAGTCTCTAATGAAATACCTTTAATTTTGAGATCACGAATATAATTCGCTTTGCTCGCTTCTACTTGACGCGCTAAATACAAGAAGCCTGACTTGGCATTTTTCTCAATTTTTTTCACCAACTCTGCTGGTGTCATATTTAATTCGTTAGCAAGGGCTTTAATTCGTTCTTTATCATCTAATGCATTTTCTTTTAGCATTAAACGAGGTTCAGCCACAATTGCGCTCATCGGTACACTCACCGATAATAATTGGCCGTTACGATCTAAAATTGAACCACGAACAGAAAGGACGTCATCTTTACGTAATGAACGTTTGTCCGCTTCACCAGAAAGGGTTTCAGAATTAACTGATTGCACATAAGCAGCACGAGCCACTAATGCGCCTAATCCTAAGAAAATAAAACTTGTCGCAATAAGATAACGACCACGAAGGAAGCATTTCTCAAATACCATCTTCGGTTTATTTGGTTTTACTGACGCAGGTTGAGCCAATTTTCTAATTGTTTTCTTTGGCTTTCCTGGTTTCTTAGAGGAATTAAATCTAACCATTTTATTCAAAATCCCTATTCAAAAATAACCACTTCTTGTTCACTTTGAACACGTTGCATTTTTAATGTACCGATTGCAATGGATTCAACTCTTGTATTATCACTTTCGGTTGCTTCTTGTAATTGCAAATTGCGATATTCGTTTTCAAGGGCTTGGTGTTGTAATACCAACTGCCCGTTTTCAGAAATTAAGCC
>CAJPKS010000009.1:0-19898 GCA_905371285.1 Haemophilus sp. HMSC068C11
GCTTGATGCAGGGCAATTCCCGCCAGCCAATTTAAAGCTGATTCAGCGTTTAGTGGCTGAAAGTATCAAATAACATTTAATCAAATTTATTTACTATGATTCCAAGTATTTTTCTGAGTTTATTTTTTATTGCGACGGTGATTTTTATCGTCAATTCGCACTATCGTTGGACGTATTTTTTTGCGATTGCATTATTCGTTTTATTGTTTAGCGCTATGTTTGCGATAACTGGTCAATGGCAACGCGGATTGAATTTTGCGTCCGTACTTTTTGTGGTGTTGATGCTATTCCATCGAATGAAAATTCATTACTACAAACAACCTTTACTCATCTCAGATTTTTGGCTTGTGACAGACTGGCGAAATTGGGAAACCCTCTTACATTATAAAGGGGCCATTTTCGGCGTGTTGGGGCTATTAGGTTTGTTGGGTTATGCTATCTTTGGTTGGTCGGATGTTGAAACAGCATCTACTGGATTTCGTGTATTTGCAGCAATACTCGCTGCAACGAGCTTTGGTTTAATGTGGCATTATTCCAAAGATCCGGATGCGACAAAAGTTTGGCTAGATTCATTGCCGGATGATGGTCGAGATGTTTTCTTAAACCTGCCAATGTCTTGTCGTGGTGTATTCTTTAAAGTGCCAGAATTTGAAGGTAATAGCCAAAAATTTAAAGAAAAAATGACCGCACTTTTAAGTGAAAAGGCTGAGAGTAAAACTGAAAGTGCAGAAAAGCCAGACATAGTGGTGTGTCTACAGGAATCAACTTTAAATCCGCATCAATTTGATTTTGATGCAGAAACCATCCCGCCATTTTCAATGTTTAATAAGCAGGAAGATACCGCATTTGTGAGTCCATTGCGTGTACATACGCTGGGTGGCGCAACGTGGAAATCTGAATTTGCTTTCCTTGCCGGGGTGCCTTCAACCGATTTTGGTGCTTTAGCAAGTGGGGTGTTTTATTCGGTTGTACCACACTTACAGACGGGTTTTATTAAAAACCTTCGTGAGCAAGGCTATTTTTGCGTGGCGTTATCGCCTTTTACGAAAGGTAACTACAACGCCAAACCGGCTTATGACCACTTTGGTTTTGATTTGATGTTGCAACCACAAGATTTAGGCTATCCCGCATCAATCAGCAAAAATCTCTGGCATATTAGCAGTGAAGAGATGATGTATTACACCAAACTGATTTTGCAGAAACAGCATCCATCATTGGAAAATGTGAAACAGCCAATGTTTGTTTATGTGCTCACGATGAAAGAGCACGGCCCTTACAACACGAATATGCCAAACCATTTTAATTTGGCGAGTAAGCGTTTAGGGGGAAAAGCGATTTCTTGCTTGAACGATTATATTGATCGTATTGATAGCCTTAATGAGGCAATCGAAGGTTTAAATGATTATTTAAAATCACGTGAAACACCTTATGTATTCGGTTATTTTGGTGATCACCAAGTTGCTTTTGATAATCAGCTTCCACCGAAAAAAGGTAACTTTGTGAATCCAGATTATGTGACTCAATTTGTAGTTCGAACTAATCGTAAGACTGACTTTGTTCAACAGCAAGATTTCTTAGATTTAGCCTTTGTTGGTGGCGTATTACTTGATGTGGCAGGTTTATCACCGAAAGATGACTTTATGCGAGCAAATATCGCTATGCGTCAGTTAAGCCAAGGTAAGCTCGAAGATGCAGCGGATATGGATTTAGTGAATAGCTATCGAAATTATCTGTATCAAGATTTAAAAATTGCGCAATAATAAAAAATCTCGGTTAACGCCGAGATTTTTTTATAAGCAAAATTTAACCGATAAGTCAGTCAATTTTACCCACACGTCTTGGCCATATTCTTGCTTGGTTGTGCGCTCAATATCTGCTAATTCTTGCAATATTTCAAAGAGCTTTTGATAGGTGAGTCGTTGTATCGCTGCCGTATAAAGATGACGACGATTCTGCCAAATTTTGAGACGGTCAAAATCCGCTTTGAGTGTCTGTGTAGGCAAGCTCGTGTTAAGAGAGGGATTACGCAGCTGTGGTTTTGTTAATTCTAACAAGGTGAGCAGTTCACGTTGTAAAGTACGCAATAAAATGACAGGTTGCACATCTTCAGCTTGTAAACCTCGTAAAATTCGCTTTGAGCGATTTGCCTTGCCTGACAACAAAGCATCAATCCATTGGAAAGGGGTAAAGATAGACGATTGCTCTACGACTGATTTAACACGGTTATAAGTGAGTTTGTGATCAGGATAAAGCAAATCTAAAAGCTGTAACGCTTGTTTCAATGCCAGTAGATTATTTTCATAGCTGTAACAAAGTAGTTGAATGGCTTCCTCATCAGCTGATAATCCCATGTTTTTTGTACGATGCTTCACCCAACGAGAAAGTTGTTCTGAATTCGGTGTTTGGCAGTTAACAATAACAGCTTGTGGATCTAGTTGATTTGCCTGAATAAACCACTCTTGTTTTTCGGCTGCTTTAGACAATTTAGGCAAGGTGAGGACAAGCAAGCTATCTTCATTTAATCCACTAATAAAGTGTTGAAGGTTTTTCTGCAAAAGTGCGGTTAAATTTTCGGGTAAATTGAGAATGAAAATTTGCTTATTAAAGAAGAGTCCCATAGATTGGCTGGCCTCAATTAATGCAGGCCAGTCAGTATTAGTATCTATGGTGATTTGATTTTTTTCATCAAACCCTTGAAGAAGGGCGGCTTGATGAATGAGATCTTCACTTTCGCTGAGCAACAGGAGATCTGTCCCAACCAAAAAATAGACTTTCGCTAAATGGCTGTTCAGGTTAGAGGCCAGTTGCTCAGGAAAAATGCGATTCATTATTTTCCTTGAACTTGATGTTGCAAGGCAGCCATTTTATTAATTAATTGGCGAGCCGCTTGTTCGCGCATATCATTCCAAATCACATCGCGCTCAGCTGATTTTGCTAATGCAGCGCGTGAGTTATCAAAGAAAGTGCGGTTGATTTTTGCAGAGATTGGATAGGTTTCTCCGTTAGCCAAGCGTACACTTGCTTCAATATCAAGAGTCAATACTTTTTCTGCTTCACGGCCTTGTTTAAAGACAGATGCGACTTTGTCGCTTGAAGTCTGTTTATTTAAACGCAACACTGGCACACCTTGTTTTGCAGGAACAAGGTTTACATTGTTGCTAAGCAGTTGCTTACGCATTGCCATAGACATTTCACTGTATGGGTCGCTACTTTCAAGGGCCATTGTTTTTAATTCTGCAGGAACAGCAGCACCATTATCGAAGTGCCAACCACAAGCAGTTAAAAAGGCTGTTGCCCCAACTAAGCAGATCGTTTTGATTGATTTCATCATAAAAATTACCTGTAAAATTCACCGCACTTTATTTTGTTTAAGAGTCGTTTATGCAACGCTTTGAATAAAATGCGGTTATTTTATGGATTATTGCGGTTTAACCACCACATTTAATAACTTACCTGGTACATAAATCACTTTCACGATTTGTGTGTTATCGGTAAATTTCTTCACATTTTCATCTGCAAATGCAACCGTTTTCACGGTTTCTTCATCCGCATCAGCTGCAACAGTCACTTTACCACGTACTTTACCGTTGACTTGTACGACGATAAGTTTTTCATCTTCTACCATCGCCGCTTCATCAGCTTTCACCCATTCTGCATGGTCGATGTTGCTTTCGTTACCTAAAGCTTTCCATAACTCAAAGCAGATATGTGGTGTGATTGGGTAAAGCATACGTACGACTGCGCTTAATGCTTCTGCCATCACAGCACGATCTTGCTCGCTTTCTAATGGCGCACGGGTTAATTTATTCATTAACTCCATTACTGCTGCGATAGCGGTATTGAAAGTCTGACGACGACCAATATCATCGCTCACTTTCGCGATCGTTTTATGGACATCACGACGAAGTGCTTTTTGGTCTGCAGAAAGTGCGGTCACATCTAAAGCGGTTTTTGCAGGATTTTGGCTGTATTCATACACTAAATTCCAGACACGACCTAAGAAACGTTTTGCTCCTTCTACGCCAGATTCTTGCCATTCAAGCGTCATTTCCGCAGGAGACGCGAACATCATGAAGAGACGCACGGTATCTGCACCGTATTTTTCCACCATCTCTTGTGGGTCGATACCGTTGTTTTTGGATTTCGACATTTTGGTCATACCGGTATGCACTAATTCACGGCCTTCCGGATCAGTTGCTTTGATGATACGACCTTTTTCATCACGCTCAAGGGTCACTTGCGTTGGGCTTACCCAAATACGCTCGTTAGTCGGGCTGGTGTAGTAGAACGCATCAGCTAATACCATGCCTTGGCATAATAATTTTTGTGCTGGCTCATCGCTCGTTACGAAACCTGCATCACGCAATAATTTGTGGAAGAAACGGAAGTAGAGCAAGTGCATTGTCGCGTGCTCGATACCGCCGATATATTGATCCACCGGCAACCAGTAGTTGGCTTCATCTTTATCCAACATGCCTTCAGCATAGCTTGGTGAAGTATAGCGTGCATAGTACCAAGACGATTCCATAAAGGTATCAAAAGTATCGGTTTCTTTTAATGCAGGTTCACCGTTAAAGGTCGTTTTCGCCCAATTTGGATCCGCCTTAATTGGACTTTTCACGCCATCCATGACCACATCTTCCGGCAGAATAATCGGTAAATCTTCGATTGGTGCCGGTACAGTTTCACCGTTTGCTAAGGTGAGCATTGGAATTGGTGCACCCCAATAACGTTGACGAGAAACGCCCCAGTCACGTAAACGATAATTAACTTGGCGTTTACCCACGCCTAATTTTTCTAATTTGTCCGCAATACCGTTGAACGCAGCATCAAAATCTAAACCATCAAACTCAGCAGAGTTCACTAATTTACCGTGTTCAACAAAAGCTTGTTTGGTTAAATCAATTTCTTCATCTGCAAGCGGTGCGATTACCTGTTTAATTGGCAAACTGTATTTTTGAGCAAATTCAAAGTCGCGTTGATCATGTGCTGGAACCGCCATTACCGCACCAGTACCGTAGTGCATTAACACGAAGTTAGCGACCCAAATTGGTAATTTTTCACCGGTTAATGGATGAATAGCGAATAAGCCGGTTGCCATCCCTTTTTTCTCCATAGTAGCAAGGTCTGCTTCTGCCACTTTGGCATTTTTCGCTTCACGGATGAATTCAGCCAATTGAGGATTTTTTTCTGCCGCTAATTCTGCTAATGGGTGCGCTGCCGCGATACCTAAATAGCTCACACCATAGAAAGTATCTGGACGGGTGGTATAAACTGAAACTTTTTCTGCGGTATCCGCCACATCAAACGTAATTTCCACCCCTTCAGAACGGCCAATCCAGTTACGTTGCATGGTTTTTACCATATCTGGCCATTGTGGCAGTTGGTCTAATCCACCTAGTAATTGTTCAGCGTAATCAGTGATTTTAATAAACCATTGTGGGATTTCTTTTTGTTCGACAGGAG
The DNA here is from genome assembly GCA_905371285.1 of Haemophilus sp. HMSC068C11. Taxonomy (GTDB): domain Bacteria; phylum Pseudomonadota; class Gammaproteobacteria; order Enterobacterales; family Pasteurellaceae; genus Haemophilus_D. The sequence continues at coordinate 5,467 of CAJPKS010000009.1, forward strand.
TATCACAACGCCAACAGCAACCTTCGTGCACTTGTTCATTAGCCAATACGGTTTCATCGTTCGGACACCAGTTTACGGTTGAGGTTTTTTTGTAAACTAAGCCTTTTTTATAAAGCTCAGTGAAGAACCATTGTTCCCATTTGTAATATTCTGGACGACAGGTCGCAATTTCGCGATCCCAGTCATAACCAAAGCCCAACATTTTGAGCTGGTTTTTCATGTATTCAATGTTTTCGTAAGTCCATTTTGCGGGAGCAGTTTTATTTTTAATCGCAGCACCTTCAGCTGGCAAACCGAAAGCATCCCAACCAATCGGTTGTAAAACATTTTTACCGTTCATACGTTGATAACGAGAAACTACATCACCGATGGTGTAGTTACGCACATGGCCCATATGTAAACGACCAGATGGGTAAGGGAACATTGAAAGACAGTAATATTTTTCTTTAGACGTATCTTTGATTGCTTTGAAGACTTTATTTTCAGCCCAATATTGTTGAACTGCAGGTTCAATCAAATCGGGACGGTAATGTTGTTGCATAGAAAATCACCTTAAATTTTGACCGCACTTTGCGGCATATTTTGCTTTGTAAAATGTGATATAGGATAGCGTAAAACGGGGGGAATTGGTAGAAAGTGCGGTGATTTTTTTGCTGATTTTATAAGAGATTTTGAATTTCAGATGGAATTAATTTGGGTGAAGGAATCCAAACTTGTTTATGTCGGTTTAATTCACCTTTTTCAAGAACTATCGAGCTTTTGGGTACTTTGAATGCTTTACTCAAAAATTTCAGCAAGTGAGCATTGGCTTGACCATCAACAGGTGGCGCGGTGATCGTGATTTTGAGTTCGTCATCATGTAATCCCACGATTTGATCTTTGCTAGCTTTGGGTTGCAAAATGATTTTAAGACGTAATCCTTCAGGCGTTTGTTCGATTGCTGACATAACTAAATTTACTCACCACATTTACAATTACAATAAGGGCTGGAAAATCCAGCCCAAAAAATAATGTTATTTTTGACCGCACTTTAAGCGGCAATTGCCCATAAAACCTGGAAGTAATCGTAAAAGAGATTATTCAAAAATAATAGAACAATGGCGATAACCATCGGTGAAAAATCAATGACGCCCACGGTTGGTAAAATGCGCTTAATTGGTTTTAATAATGGCTCGGTCAGTTGATATAACGCATAGAATGCAGGATTATTGCCACGATTAAACCAGCTTAAAATTGCACCGGCGATTAACACATAGAAAATGGCTATACCGATATTTTTAATCAGCCCTAATATGCCTAATAGTAGGAAGAAATTGAGATTTAATCCGCCAAATAGAACCGATTTCAATCCGCAAAGCAAGAAGACTAAAACCAGTGCAGTAGTTTCCACTTTTTTCACCACAGGAAAAACTTTACGCAATGGGGAAATAACTGGCTGGGTTAATTTCAGCGTAAATTGAGAAATAGGATTGTAATAATCCACGTTCGCTAAGGGGAGCCATACGCGTAAAATTAACACTAAACAATACAGATCGATAATCGATCCTAAAAATAATGCAGTTTGGGAAATTTCCATTATAACCAACCTTTCCGTTTAAAATAGATATAAGGCGTAAGCGCCGCACCAATCATTAATCCAATAGCCATTGGGTAACCATATTTAAAATGGATCTCTGGCATAAATTCAAAGTTCATCCCGTAAGTAGATGCCACAAGTGTTGCCGGTAGGAACATCACCGACACCACCGAGAAGAATTTCATGATTTTATTCTGCTCGATATTAATATAACCCATTGCCGCCTGCATTAAAAAGTTTACTTTTTGGAACAATGATTCATTATGCGGTTGCAATGATTCGATATCTCGTAAGATTTCTCGTGCTTGTTCTAACTGATTTGGCGGTAAGCGAGTTTTACGCACCAAGAAACCCAATGCACGTTGTGTATCCATCAAACACAAACGCACTTTAGAACTGGTATCTTCTTGTTCTGTTAGGGTATTTAAGGCTTCATTGAAAGCTTCATCTTGCGTACCGTTTAAAATCACGCGACTTAATTTTTCCAAATCTGCATAAACGTTTTCGATAACATCCGCTAATTGCTCAATTTTGGTTTCAAATAAGTCGAGCAAAACTTCATACGCATTACATTCTAATAATCGTTGACTACGGGAACGCATACGATATAAACGGAATGCGGGTAATTCACGATCACGTAGGGTAAATAAGCGCCCATCACGAATAGTAAACGCCACGCTTGCGAGGTCGGCGTAGTTTTCTTCGTCTTCACAATAGAAGAATGAGTGCAAGTGCAAGCCGTCTTCGTCTTCAAAGAAACGCGCGGATGCTTCGATATCTTCTAATTCGAGGAATGAGGCGAGACTTTGTCCTAAGCCTTCTTGCAACATTTCACGTTCTTCCCCTGTCGGCTCCAGTAAATCTAACCAAATAGCAGAACTGAGCTCGGCTGGTTCGTCATCAATACGAAGCAAGCGGGAATCGTTAATGGCAAAAGCGTTAATCATTGGTCATACTCCTTTTGGGATTATGAAGATCCAACTGTGAACAAAAAAAGATCAAACGAAATTGACACTAGAGAAAAGTGCGGTTAAATTTTTGTATGTTTTAAAAATGGGTTTCGTTCGATAAAAGATGCCGAAGAAAGGTAAATTGATTACCAGCGAACTCTCGCTGATAAGAGGCGAGAGTCTAAAGCGATATTCGGTATCGACTATGACTGTCCAAAGTGTGTGTCCTTCTCGTTAAAAAATCGGGCGAATGTTACGCTTGAAAGGCGCTTTCGTCAAGTATTATTGAAAAGGACACATTACTTTTAATTAATTAGTATATTGATTAATTGCGTTAGTAACTTCTTGATCTTGATAAATATTATTAACAATATCTTTGAAGGTTTCGCCTAACACTTTTTGAATTTCGTCATTGCTCGCATTAAATGCGCCAGATTGTGAACGGGTCGCATTAAAGGTTTTATTGTATTGTCCGCGTGGACCTTGTACATAAACAACTGCTTGGATTTTACTGTTCAAGGTATAACGTAAATTACCTTGATCTACGTGAGTGTTGAATTCTTTCACTTCAACGGTTACACCAGCATTCGCATTATTCGCTTGTCCAATACGGAAACCTTTGCTAACTAAATTTTGTTGCATCACTTGTTGAAAAAGTTGAGTAACGCTTGGTGAGGCGTTTAATTTAATCAGCTCACCTGATTTAGTATAAGTTGCAATTTCTTGTTGTGGACGAGAATCGCGAGTATTGACTGTTACCACTGCTGATTGGTTAATATTCATTGATGCAGTTGGCGATTGAGGGGTAAAAGTTAAGGTATTAGATTGCGCTTGGCAACCCGCTAAAAATAATGTCGCAGCGGCCAACGTCATTGTTGATAATGCTTTGATTTTGTTTGTTACTTTCATAATTTCCTCATTGAATTAGGTTAATTTGTGTTATTCTTACAAACTTAACGCTGAATGTATAGCAAAAAGTTAGGGAGTTTATTTATGTCAAAACAACAAGAATTATTAGAGAGAATTCAAGCCGAATTTCAACCGCACTTTGCCACTGTGGAAAATGAAAGCCATATGCACAGTTCCGGTCGAGGGGCTGATTCTCATTTTAAATTAGTGATTGTCAGCGATGCTTTTGAAGGCATGCGCAAGGTGCAACGCCACCAAAAACTTTATCAACTTTTTGCCGATGATTTAAAAAATGGTATTCACGCATTAGCGCTTCATCTTTATACAAAAAGCGAATGGGAGAGCCTAGGTGAAGCATTTCCAAAATCACCAAATTGTCTTGGTGTTGGACAGTAAGTATTTCCTTACGTTCCCTGTATTCCATTTCAATAATAAGAGAGAAGGCAAGAGGCTTTCTCTCTTTTTATTTTAACGTGAATTTATTTTTAACTCCTAATGAGTATTACTCTAAAAACTTCACAAATATTTCACAAAAAGTATCGGCTAAAAGTAGAAAAAAAGCCCATTTTCCGCTAGAATGAGACGCTTTTAATTTTCGAATTTCAATTTCTGGATGTGTAAGTAATCCCTTACTCGTCGAGGAATTAAACAGATTTGAGTTTTTAAATTTATGTGTCAGTTAATAACGCTTTGATCTTAAAAGTGTTTTCTGTCACGCTCAATCGCGAGATTGCTTTTAGAGTGTATGCTTTAATCGCAATCGTGTTTTTAACCTAGAAAAGTAGTGCAAACAGTATGATTACAATCAAAAAAGGCTTGGATCTTCCTATTGCAGGAAAACCAGCACAAGTAATCCATAGCGGTAACGCTGTGAATCAGGTTGCGATTCTTGGTGAAGAGTATGTGGGTATGCGTCCTTCTATGAAGGTACGTGAAGGCGATGTTGTGAAAAAAGGCCAAGTGCTTTTTGAAGACAAGAAAAACCCTGGAGTGGTTTTCACAGCCCCTGCGAGCGGTACTATCACTGTAATTAATCGTGGCGAAAAACGTGTATTACAATCTGTGGTCATTGATGTGCAAGGTAACGATCAAGTTACTTTCGCTAAATATAACGCAGGTGAGCTCAATACGCTTTCTTCTGAACAAGTTAAACAAAACCTCGTTGAATCCGGTTTGTGGACAGCGTTCCGCACCCGTCCGTTCAGCAAAGTGCCTGCCTTAGATGCAGAACCTTCTTCTCTGTTTGTAAATGCGATGGATACCAATCCTTTGGCAGCAAATCCAGAGGTGGTGTTAAAAGAGCATTGGCAAGATTTTATTGACGGTTTAACAGTATTAAGTCGTCTATTCCCAAATAAACCATTAAATCTATGTAAAGCGGGTGATAGCAATATTCCAACCGTGGATTTAGCTAACCTAAAAGTACATGATTTTGGCGGTGTTCATCCTGCAGGCTTAGTGGGTACACATATCCACTTTATCGATCCGGTTGGTGTTCATAAAACCGTATGGCACATCAATTACCAAGATGTGATTGCTGTAGGTAAATTATTCACTACGGGCGAACTTTATGTAGAACGCATTATTTCTCTTGCGGGTCCGCAAGTGAAAGAGCCTCGTCTAGTTCGTACCGTAATCGGTGCTAACCTTTCTCAATTAACGGCAGGTGAGTTAAAAGATGGTAATAACCGTGTGATTTCTGGTTCTGTGCTTTGTGGTCAAACCGCAAAAGACGCTCACGACTATTTAGGTCGTTATGCATTACAAGTTTCTGTGATTGCAGAAGGTAATGAGAAAGAGTTCTTAGGCTGGATCACTCCACAATCGAACAAATATTCGATTACCCGTACCGTATTGGGTCACTTCGGTAAGAAATTATTCAACTTCACTACCGCAGAAAATGGTGGTGAGCGTGCAATGGTACCAATCGGTAGCTATGAGCGCGTGATGCCGTTGGATATTTTACCGACATTATTATTACGTGATTTAATCGTGGGTGATACCGATGGTTCACAAGCGTTAGGTTGTCTTGAATTAGACGAAGAAGACTTAGCATTATGTTCTTTCGTTTGCCCGGGCAAATATGAATACGGTTCAATCTTGCGTCAAGTATTAGATAAGATTGAGAAGGAAGGTTAAAAATGGGTTTAAAAAATCTTTTTGAAAAAATGGAACCCGCGTTTTTACCAGGCGGTAAATACAGCAAGCTTTATCCGATCTTTGAATCGATTTATACCTTGCTTTACACACCTGGTACGGTAACGCACAAAAACACACACGTTCGTGATGCGTTAGACTCAAAACGTATGATGATTACGGTTTTCCTTGCGTTGTTCCCTGCGATTTTCTACGGGATGTACAATGTGGGTAACCAAGCGATCCCCGCTTTAAATCAATTAGGCAATTTAGATCAATTGATTGCTAACGATTGGCACTATGCGCTTGCAAGTTCATTAGGTTTAGACTTAACCAATAATGCAACTTGGGGTTCAAAAATGGCATTAGGGGCGATCTTCTTCTTACCAATTTACTTAGTGGTGTTCACCGTTTGTACAATTTGGGAATTATTGTTCTCAGTGGTGCGTGGTCATGAAGTAAATGAAGGGATGTTCGTTTCAACCATTTTATTTGCGTTAATCGTTCCACCAACATTGCCATTATGGCAAGCGGCACTCGGTATCAGCTTTGGTATCGTGGTAGCGAAAGAAATCTTCGGTGGTGTAGGTCGTAACTTTATGAACCCTGCGCTTGCTGGTCGTGCATTCTTATTCTTTGCTTATCCGGCTCAAATTTCCGGTGACTTAGTATGGACTGCTGCAGATGGTTTCTCTGGTGCAACCGCACTTTCACAATGGTCTCAAGGTGGTCAAGCAGCATTACAACACACTGTAACCGGTCAACCTATTACTTGGATGGATGCATTCATCGGTAATATTCCTGGTTCAATGGGTGAGGTTTCAACGCTTGCGTTATTAATCGGTGGTGCGTTAATTGTATTCACCCGTATTGCTTCTTGGCGCATTATGGCTGGTGTTATGATCGGTATGATTGGTACAGCAACCTTATTCAACTTAATCGGTTCTGATTCTAACCAAATGTTCTCAATGCCTTGGCATTGGCACTTTGTATTAGGTGGTTTTGCACTTGGTATGATCTTCATGGCTACAGACCCTGTATCTGCTTCATTTACCAACACAGGTAAATGGTGGTACGGTGCGTTAATTGGCGTGATGGCGGTATTAATTCGTACAGTGAACCCAGCTTATCCAGAAGGGATGATGTTAGCGATTTTATTTGCAAACTTATTTGCACCAATTTTCGACTACATCGTGGTTCAAGCAAATATCAAACGTCGGAGAGCAAGAACAAATGGCTAAATTTAATAAAGATAGCGTTAGCGGTACAGTTACCGTTGTTGTGTTGCTAAGTTTAGTGTGTTCTATCGTGGTTTCTGGTGCTGCAGTAGCATTAAAATCCAAACAAGATGAACAAAAAGCACTCGACGTTCAACGTAACATTTTAACTGTTGCAGGCTTAATGAAAGAAGATAATGCGTCAGTAATTAAAGACACTTACAGCAAATTTATTGAACCGCGTTTAGTTGATTTGCAAAGTGGTGATTACGTTCAAGCTTCAGCAGAAGAAATTAATAAATTTGAACCTAAAGATGCCGTTAAAGATCCAGCTAAAAGCCAAGCAATTCCAGCTGAAGCAGATAAAGCAGGGATTAAAGTTCGTGCAAATCAAGCACGTGTTTATCTTGTAAAAGATGAGCAAGGCAATGTAACCCAAGTTGTATTACCAATGTATGGCCGTGGTTTATGGTCAACCATGTATGGTTTTGTTTCTGTTGCACCAGATGCGAATACTATCAAAGGTATTACTTATTATGATCAAGGTGAAACAGCCGGTCTTGGGGGCGAAATTGCGAACCCTCGTTGGCAAGCACAGTTTATCGATAAAAAATTATTCGATGAACAAGGTAACCAAAAATTCAAAATCTACAAAGGTAGCTCTGCTGCAGATAAAGAGCACGGTGTAGATGGTTTATCAGGTGCAACTTTAACCAGTAACGGTGTTCAAGGTTCATTTGATTATTGGTTCAGCCAAAATGGCTTTGGTCCATTCTTAGCGAAATTTAAAGCAGGAGAAATCAAATAATGGCTGATGCAAAAGTAAGTTTAAAAGGTCTTTTATTAGATCCTATTGCTAAAAATAACCCGATTGCCTTGCAAATTTTGGGTATCTGTTCTGCATTAGCGGTAACAACCCAATTACAAACAGCTATCGTTATGGCGATTGCGGTAAGTTTGGTAACCGGTTTTTCCAGTTTGTTCATTTCATTGATTCGTAACTATATTCCAAATAGTATCCGTATCATTGTGCAACTGGCGATTATCGCGTCTTTAGTAATCTTGGTTGACCAAGTATTAAAAGCTTATGCTTATGGTTTATCTAAACAGCTCTCTGTATTCGTCGGTCTTATCATTACAAACTGTATCGTAATGGGCCGTGCAGAGGCGTTCGCGATGAAATCACCTCCGCTAGAAAGCTTTGTTGACGGTATCGGTAACGGTTTAGGTTATGGTGCGATCTTATTAATTGTTGCAACATTACGTGAACTAATCGGTTCTGGTCGTTTATTTGGTTTCCCTGTATTCCAAACAATTCAAGACGGTGGTTGGTATCAACCAAACGGTTTATTCCTTCTTGCACCAAGTGCGTTCTTTATTATCGGCTTCGTTATTTGGGGCTTAAGAACGTGGAAACCTGAGCAACAGGAGAAATAATCAATGGAACATTATATTAGCCTATTCGTGAAGGCGATCTTCATTGAAAACATGGCGCTCTCTTTCTTCTTAGGTATGTGTACTTTCCTTGCGGTTTCTAAGAAAGTTTCCACGGCGTTTGGCCTTGGTGTTGCAGTAGTCGTCGTACTTGGTATTGCGGTACCCGCTAACCAATTTGTATACGAACACGTATTAAAAGATGGCGCATTGGTAGAAGGTGTGAGCCTTGAGTTCTTAAACTTCATTACCTTTATCGGGATTATCGCGGGTCTTGTTCAATTACTTGAAATGACCTTAGATAAATTCTTCCCTGCACTTTATAACGCATTAGGTATCTTCCTTCCGCTTATCGCCGTAAACTGTGCGATCTTCGGTGGTGTATCTTTTGCCGTGCAACGTGAATACAACTTCGCTGAAGCAGCAGTTTATGGTATCGGCGCGGGTATAGGTTGGATGTTAGCAATCGTTGCGCTTGCAGGTTTAACCGAAAAAATGAAATATGCCGATGTACCGGCAGGCTTAAAAGGATTAGGGATTACCTTTATCACTGCGGGCTTGATGGCGCTTGGCTTTATGTCATTCTCTGGTATTCAGTTATAAGGAGGCATAAATGAGCGAATCTTCAATTTTATTATTAGGTGTTGCGGCATTTACGGTTATCCTTTTAGTGCTCGTTGCGATTATTTTATTCGCTAAATCAAAATTAGTGGATTCTGGTGATATCACCATTTCTATTAATGACGATCCTGAAAAAGCGATCACTTTACCAGCTGGTGGTAAATTACTTGGTGCTTTAGCAAGTAAAGGTATCTTCGTTTCTTCTGCGTGTGGTGGTGGCGGTTCTTGTGGCCAATGTGTCGTCAAAGTAAAAAGCGGTGGTGGTGAAATTTTACCAACCGAACTTTCTCATATCAGCAAACGTGAAGCGAAAGAAGGTTATCGTTTAGCTTGCCAAGTCAATGTAAAAGGCAGTATGGATGTTGAATTGCCAGAAGAAATCTTCGGTGTGAAAAAATGGGAATGTACTGTTATTTCTAATGATAACAAAGCAACCTTTATTAAAGAGCTTAAATTAGCGATTCCTGAAGGTGAAGAAGTTCCTTTCCGTGCGGGTGGTTATATCCAAATCGAAGCTGATCCACATACGGTTTACTATAAAGATTTCGATATTCCAGAAGAATACCACGAAGATTGGGACAAATACGATTTATGGCGTTATGTGTCTAAAGTGGATGAGCATATTATCCGTGCTTACTCAATGGCTTCATACCCAGAAGAGAAAGGCATCATTATGCTTAACGTGCGTATTGCAACGCCTCCACCACGTCAACCTGATGCACCTCCAGGTCAAATGTCTTCTTACATTTGGTCATTAAAACCAGGTGATAAAGTGACAATTTCAGGTCCATTCGGGGAATTCTTTGCGAAAGAAACCGACAACGAAATGGTCTTCATCGGTGGTGGTGCGGGTATGGCGCCAATGCGTTCTCATATCTTTGACCAATTAAAACGTTTACACTCTAAACGTAAAATGTCATTCTGGTATGGTGCACGTTCTAAACGTGAAATGTTCTATGTGGAAGATTTTGATCAGCTTCAAGCAGAAAATCCGAACTTTACATGGCATGTGGCATTATCTGATCCGTTACCAGAAGATAACTGGACAGGTTACACCGGCTTTATTCACAACGTACTTTATGAAAACTACTTGAAAAATCATGAAGCACCAGAAGATTGTGAATACTATATGTGTGGACCTCCGGTGATGAACGCTGCGGTAATCAAAATGTTGAAAGACCTCGGTGTTGAAGATGAAAACATCTTATTAGATGACTTCGGTGGTTGATTTTAGTTAACCAAAACATCATTAAAACTGACCGCACTTTGTGATGAAGTGCGGTCAATATTTAAGATGGATTACAGGCAAGCTGATGGAAGAGTCGGTTTGCCTGTAATTCATATATTTAGGAAGGAATAGATGAAAAAAGTATTAAGCGGATTGATTGCTGTAGTCCTAGCTTGTTCATTAAGTGCATGTAAGAAAGATCCCGAAATTATTTCACTTAGTGGTAAAACCATGGGAACCACTTACCATATCCGTTATATTGAGGATGATTCTGTTAGCGAAAACGCACAAAAAACACATGAACAAATTGAAGTGGTTTTAAAAGACGTGAATCAGAAAATGTCCACTTACATTAAGGATTCCGAATTAAGTCGCTTTAATCAAAATACACAAGTGAATACACCAATTGAAATATCTGCTGACTTTGCCAAAGTATTACAAGAAGCAATCCGTTTAAATCAGGTTACTGAAGGTTCATTGGATGTGACTGTAGGGCCTGTAGTGAATTTATGGGGATTTGGCCCAGAAAAACGTCCAGAACGTAAACCAACCCCAGAACAACTTGCTGAACGTCAAAGTTGGGTAGGAATTGATAAAATTCACCTTGATATGAGCGGTAAAACCCCAACATTAAGTAAAGCAGTACCGCAGGTTTATATTGATTTGTCATCTATTGCTAAGGGCTTTGGCGTGGATCAAGTGGCAGATGTATTAGAGCAACACCACGTGCAAAATTATATGGTGGAAATTGGCGGGGAAATTCGTGCTAAAGGTAAAAATCCTGAGAATAAAGCCTGGCAAATCGCCATTGAAAAACCTAATAATACGGGGGAAAGAGCAGTTCAAGAAGTGATAGGTTTAAATAATATGGCGATGGCCACTTCAGGCGATTACCGTATTTATTTTGAGGAAAATGGCCAACGTTTTGCTCATGAAATTGACCCGAAAACCGGCTATCCAATTCAGCATCATTTAGCCTCAATTACCGTACTTGGATCAAGCTCAATGACTGCTGATGGCTTATCTACAGGTTTATTTGTACTCGGTGAAAAGAAAGCACTTGAAGTGGCCGAGAAAGAAAATATTCCCGTGTATTTAATTATGAAAACAGAAAAAGGCTTTGAAACGAAAATGTCGTCAGCCTTCCAAAAATTACTCGCAAATAAGGAATAATCATGCAAACGTTATTTTTTACTCTATTAGCTTTTGTGGCAATTATCGTATTGATGTCAGTAGGCTTTATCTTTAAAAAACAAGCTTTAAAAGGAAGCTGTGGAGGCCTTTCCTCACTCGGTATTGCCAAAGCTTGTGACTGTGATAAACCGTGCGATACTTTGCAAGAAAAATTAGATGCTGGCGATGAAAATGCTAAAGCTGAATATGAACAAAAATTTGCGAAGAAAGACAATGATTCGCAATTTTATGAAGTGAAATAATTCACACAAAATCAACCGCACTTTGTGCAATAACCTTAATTTATGGGGCGGAAGTCATTCCGCTATGTTTCAATCATTATCACCAATGTGCTTCGCCTTAACCGAAGTTACGGGAGACTTATGTTAACTTCAAATACTTATAATCAACATTTCGCACCCTTGAGTGCAGAACAACTTGCCGAAAATGCCACTAAAAAGGTTATTTGCGGTATGTCTGGTGGGGTAGACTCCTCCGTTTCTGCGTTTATTCTTCAGCAGCAAGGCTACCAAGTGGAAGGCCTTTTTATGAAAAACTGGGAAGAAGATGACGATACCGATTATTGTACAGCAGCAGCGGATCTTGCTGATGCTCAGGCAGTATGCGACAAACTAGGTATTAAGCTACATAAAATCAATTTTGCGGCGGAATATTGGGATAACGTGTTTGAACATTTCTTAACAGAATACAAAGCCGGTCGTACGCCAAACCCGGATATTTTATGCAATAAAGAAATTAAATTTAAAGCTTTCTTGGAATATGCAGCAGAAGATTTAGGTGCTAATTATATTGCTACCGGCCATTATGTGCGTCGTCGTGGTGCAGATAATCAAGCAGAGCTATTGCGCGGCTTAGATAGCAACAAAGACCAAAGCTATTTCCTTTACACGTTGAGTAAACATCAGGTAGGTCAAAGCCTTTTCCCTGTAGGTGAAATCGAAAAGCCAATCGTGCGTGCTATTGCGGAAGATTTAGGTTTAATTACCGCGAAGAAAAAAGATTCCACAGGGATTTGTTTTATCGGTGAGCGTAAGTTTAAAGATTTCTTAGCACGTTATTTGCCTGCACAACCGGGCGATATCCGTACTGTAGATGGCGAGATTATTGGACGCCATGAAGGCTTGATGTATCACACACTCGGACAGCGTAAAGGGCTGGGTATCGGTGGATTAAAAAATGCTGGTGATGAAGCTTGGTATGTAGTAGATAAAGATGTCGAAAACAATGAATTGATTGTGGCACAAGGACATGATCACCCACGTTTGTTCTCTAAAGGCTTAATTGCTAAACAGCTCCACTGGGTAAATCGTGAACCAGTACGTGAAGCATTCCGTTGTACGGTTAAAACGCGCTATCGTCAAACGGACATCGCTTGTTTGGTTGAGCCAATTAATGATGATTGCATCCGAGTGATTTTTGATGAACCTCAGGCTGCGGTTACGCCGGGTCAATCTGCCGTGTTTTACCTAGATGAAGTCTGCTTGGGTGGCGGCATTATCGAAGAACGAATTTAATCAATATTGAATAAAGAGCGGTCAGAAATTTAGAGATTTTCTGACCGCACTTTTTCTTTCATGATTTTTCAATTTTAGGCAATTTGAAAAAATATTGATGTTTTGATAATATATATTTCGTATTTGGAAACAATCCACTCAAATCCTACTGAGCGTTTCCTTCAAAATCGCACTTCTCCGTGCTATCATTTGCGATGGTTCCATCTCACCATTTAGGGCTTAAGGCCTTATTTTGTTTAATCTGATTTTATTTTTATTCACTTAATTTTTAAGGGGGAAGCGTTGTCTTTATCTAAATTTATGGAAAAGCAAACGTCGTTCAATCCTTTAGTGATTGGTGCAACGTTATTTTTTGTGGTGTTACTCGTTGCGATGATTTTAATCGCTCCGGAACAAACGCAAACTTTATTAAATACCGCCAAATCGGGCATTTTTGCCAACTTTAGTTGGTTTTACGTATTAGCATTCTCAGTATTTTTGGGCTTTTTAGTCATTTTATCAGTCAGTAGCCTAGGTAATATCAAATTAGGCAATGATGAAGAAGAGCCTGAATTTGGTTTTCTGTCTTGGTTGGCGATGTTATTTGCTGCCGGTATGGGGGTAGGGTTGATGTTCTTTGGTGTAGCAGAACCATTGACGCATTACTTATCTGATATTACCACAGGCAGCGCAGAGCATAAGCAACAAGAAGCCTTGTTACACACCTTATTCCACTGGGGAATTCATGCCTGGGCGGTGTATGGCACGATTGCGTTGGCATTGGCTTACTTTGGATTCCGTTACAAATTACCTTTGGCATTACGTTCTTGTTTCTATCCGTTATTGAAAGAGCGTATTAATGGCAAGTTAGGCGATCTTATCGACATTATGGCGTTACTTGCCACCTTATTTGGTGTTATCACAACATTAGGTTTTGGTGCATCACAATTGGGTGCAGGCTTACATCAATTAGGCTGGATTAGCGAAAATAGCTTCAGCTTGCAAATTGTTGTGATTGCTGTGGTAATGAGTTTAGCCACATTTTCCGCGATTTCTGGTGTAGGGAAAGGGGTGAAAATTTTAAGTGAGCTGAATTTAACATTAGCTTTCTGTTTGTTAATTTTCGTATTAGTGGCGGGGCCAACACTTTATTTGTTATCAGCGTTCAGCGACAACATCGGAACTTATCTCAGCAACTTAGTACAATTAAGCTTCAAAACCTATGTTTATGAACAAGAACATACTAGCTGGTTTAGCGGTTGGACAATTCTGTATTGGGCATGGTGGTGTTCTTGGGCGCCATTTGTAGGTTTATTTATTGCGCGAATCTCGAAAGGGCGTACCATTCGCGAATTTATTTTCGGTGTGTTGGTGATTCCTAGCATGTTCGGCATCTTGTGGTTTACCGTATTTGGTAATACGGCCATTTGGTTGAATGATGGGGAAGCTGCAGGTACGTTAGGACAAATGATCTCCTCGCCTGAAACGTTGCTCTTTAAATTCTTAGATTATTTACCGCTTTCTGGTGTGACCGGTTTAGTGAGTTTGGTGGTGATTTCTTTATTCTTTATCACCTCGGCAGACTCTGGTATTTATGTATTAAATCACATTGCATCACGCGATAAAAGCCTTGTAGCACCTCGTTGGCAGGCCGTAATGGGGGGTGTATTAATG
>CAJPKS010000010.1:0-19423 GCA_905371285.1 Haemophilus sp. HMSC068C11
TCACTAAGGTTTGCAAAGTTTGGATTTGATAAAACGGTTTAACCATTAGGGCAAAGAGAACCGCTTCCATCGCAAAGCTGACCCAAATCAACCATTCAATGTGATTATATTTGATAAATGGAATCACTAACAAAGGCGCAAACATAGACGACATAGAGGAGACTTTTAAATATTTTCCCTGTAATCGAGTTTTCTCTTTGTATTCTTCACCCGCGAGCACCAATAGGCAGGCTTTCGCATTGGTACCAAACAAACAGCTGCCTAAGCCAAAACAGGTAGTGGCAATTAAAAGCAGAATATAATTGTCAGCAGAGAGAAAGAAAATGTAGGCGATCACATCTAAAAAGCAGCCGAGTAACATCATTTTAGCTAGTCCAAAACGATCGCCCCAGATACCGGCTAAAATCGCTAATGCTTGGTTGCAGAAGAAAAGCAACGAGAGTGAAAAGGCTATTTCACTGTTACTTAATCCTTTGCCTTGTAAATAGATAAAAAATACCGTTTGCATGGAAAAGAATGCAAGGGTAGAAAAGAAACGACGAGTCAGTAAAAGCTTTTGTAAATTCATTGGTTTTATTTAAAAAAGAAAAGCACGCGTTAAGCACGCGCGCCAGCAATTTGTTAAGTGCGGTCAAAATTCACGACGATTTTTAACCACACTTGCGATTAAAAAGAATCGTGATATTTCACTAAATCTTCGCGGCTAATAGCAAATACACCCAGGCCACCATTTTTTAGTTCAACCCATTCAAATGGCACATCTGGATATTGCTCGATAAGGCTTACCATGCTGTTGCCCACTTCACAAACGAGCATGCCATTTGGCGTTAAATAATCTGGTGCTTGTTTTAAAATTTGTTTTGTAATTTCTAACCCATCAACACCGGAACCTAAAGCTAACTCAGGTTCATAGTGGAATTCTTCCGGCATATCTGCCAAGTCTTCTTCATCCACATAAGGCGGATTGGTGATGATTAAATCATATTGTTGCCCGAAGAGATTTTGGAATAAATCTGATTGAATCGGGAAAACTCGGTGTTCTAATTGGTGGTGCGCAATATTGATTTCCGCTACATTTAACGCATCCACAGAAAGATCGACGGCATCCACTTCAGCCTCAGGAAAGGCTTCAGCCGTCGCGATTGCGATACAACCACTGCCAGTACAAAGATCTAAAATACGTTTTGGTTCAGATTTTAAAAGCGGAGCAAATTTATCTTGGATTAATGCACTAATTGGCGAGCGAGGAATAATCGTACGCTCATCCACATAAAATTCTAATCCGCAGAACCACGCACTATTCGTTAAATAAGCGACTGGCACACGTTGTTCAATTCGGCTTAAGACTAATTGTACTAAAGTCTCTTTTTCAGAATGAGTCAGTTTACTGTTAAATAAATCTTGCGGTAAATCGAGCGGCAATTGAAGCCCCGCAAGCACTAATTGAAGGCTTTCATCCCACGCATTGTCATGGCCTTGCCCGTAGTAAATATCAGAACGGTTGAATGTGCTGTATGTCCAGCGTAAAAAATCTTGAATAGTTGTTAATTCACTTGCCACATTATCTTCTAAAATTGTCGCAACAAGTTCTTGATTGTGTAAGGTTTCCATTTTGTGCCTCAATAAAAAATTTGGCTAGTTATACCATAGAATAGATGTGCTATCATTAAGCAAAATAACAAATTGAGAAAAATAATGACAGAACTAGATGATATTGATCTTTTTCGGGCTGAAACTAAAGGGATTAAACCCATTAAGCAAGATACCTTTGTAGCGCCACGTCAAAAGAGCGGTCAAAAAAAATCCCATTTACGAGATATTCGAGAAAAAGAGGATACGCTTTTCTATTTTTCCGATGAATATGAACCCTTGCTAAATGAACATGATGGTGTTATCAAATATTTACGCGAAGGGGAAGATAGCCATTTATTGAAGCATCTTCGTCGTGGCGATTTTTCACCTGAATTATTTTTGGATTTGCATGGTTTAACCCGTGAACAAGCAAAAATGGAATTGGCCGCGCTGTTGTTAGCTTGTGAGGATGAGCATGTTTATTGCGCGAGCATCATGACCGGCTACGGCACGTTTACGTTGAAAAAACAAATTCCACGTTGGTTAGTTCAGCACCCGAAAGTCCGAGCGTTACACCAAGCTCCCAAAGAATGGGGCGGAGAAGCCGCGATACTCATTTTAGTGGATGTATAAAGAAAAAGTGCGGTCGAAATTGACCGCACTTTTTTTACATTTTTTCGATTGTCTTAATGCCTAATAACGCTAAACCTTGTTTTAAGGTTTTCTCTGTAAGAGAAGCGAGTTTTAAACGGCTTAATTTTACGTTTTCATCTTCTGCATTTAAGATTGGGCAGTGTTCATAGAATGAGGAGAACACTCCTGCCAACTCATATAAATAAGCACAGAGCACATGCGGTGTCCCTTCTTTGCCCACAGTTTGAACCGCTTCCTCAAATTGAAGCAATTTGATGGCTAATGCACGTTCTTTTTCATCAGAAAGCTGAATCTTAGCTTCTGCAAGAGCGGTTGGATTCACGTCTGCTTTATTGAAGATTGAACGAATACGTGTATAAGCATATTGCATATAAGGCGCGGTATTACCTTCAAAGCTAAGCATGTTGTCCCAATCGAATACATAGTCAGTCGTGCGGTTTTTAGAAAGATCCGCATATTTCACCGAGCCAATACCTACCGCTTCAATAACCGCTGTTTTTTCTTCATCAGATAAGTTGGTATTTTTCTCGTTGATTAATACAGTGGCACGCTCAATCGCTTCATCTAATAAATCTGCTAATTTTACGGTGCCGCCAGTACGAGTTTTGAATGGTTTACCATCTTTACCCAACATCATACCGAAGTTTTTATGTTCAAGTGAGAAGCTGTCTGGTACATAACCGGCTTTACGCGTAATTAACCAGGCTTGTTGCATGTGTTGGCTTTGACGTGTATCAGAGAACACTAATGCACGATCCGCTTTTAAGGTTTCATAACGATATTTAGCCGCCGCGATATCGGTAGTGGTATAAAGGAAACCGCCATCTTTCTTCTGAACGATTACCCCCATTGGTTCGCCTTCTTTATTCTTGAATTCGTCAAGATAAACGACTAATGCACCTTCATCTTCAACGGCTAAACCTTGTTTTTTCAGATCTTCAACGATAGCAGGTAACATCGGGTTATAAAGACTTTCACCCATCACATCTTTTTCGGTCAAGGTGACATTCAAACGATCGTAGTTACGTTGGTTTTGTTGCATGGTGATATCAACTAATTTTTTCCACATTGTGCGGCAATATTCATCTCCACCTTGTAATTTCACCACATAGTTACGGGCTTTTTCAGCGAAAGCTTCATCTTCATCATAATGTTTTTTCGCTTCGCGATAGAATGCTTCAAGATCTTGAAGTTCCATTTCACTCGCATGTTCATTTTCCATTTTTTCAAGATAAGCAATGAGCATACCGAATTGGGTACCCCAGTCACCTACGTGGTTCGCACGAATAACGTTATGACCTAAAAATTCAAGGGTACGAACAACGGCATCACCGATGATGGTAGAGCGTAAATGACCTACGTGCATTTCTTTCGCAACGTTTGGTGAAGAATAATCAATCACGATGGTTTGTTTTTCATTTGCGCTGACACCAAGATTTTGATCTTTTAATGCGGCAGAAACGTTATTCGCTAACCAAGTTGGATTTAAGAAAATATTAATAAAACCTGGACCAGCAATTTCAGTTTTTTCTGCGACATCAGAAAGATCAGCATGATCTAATACTTTTTGTGCAAATTCACGTGGATTTAAACCTAGTTTTTTAGCAGCAGCCATGATGCCGTTTGCTTGGTAGTCGCCAAATTGTGGTTTACCTGATTGGCGAATAAGCGCATCGCATTGTTCATCTGCGCCAGCAGCAATCATCGCTTGTTTAATTTTATCGGATAAAATAGATTGAATATTCACGGTTTTTCCTAATCTTGAAATTGAATAATGAAAATAATCGGCTATGATACCGTTGTTTATAGATTTCTCAAAGTAAGAGCAAGAGAAAATGTCAAATTTAATGGAAAAATCGACCGCACTTTATCAAGAGTTGCCTCTATTTCAAGAAAAAATTCAGCAATTAGCTGCCGTCATGAAAGTGAATTTAGCGGATTATCAAATTGATCATTTAGCTTTAAGAGCAAATACTGAAGAAAAAGCAAAAAATTGGCTGACAGAGTTATTAAAGTGCGGTAGAATTTTAAGCGATAATATCGTCAATGGGCGTCCTATCTATTTGATTGAATTAGATGAGCCAGTTGATTTCATTGGTCAGCCTGTCGATGTTATTGAATTACCGTTTCCTAAAAATAAACAATATCCCCAAGAAACTTGGGAACATATTGAAATTGTAATGCCGTTTTTATCTCATGAATCTGTTGAGGATTGGGTTAATCGGATTTGCAATACATTTTTATGGAAGGAACTAACTCAATTAACCATGAAGGTGAGCGAACCTAAGGTGGAAGGGGAGCAATTGCCCAATCCATCAATTGCAGTGAGTTTTGTTGATAAAACAGAAAATCATGTTTGCATAAAGGTTCATCCTTATACAATAAAGAAAATACTCGAGGTTTAGTGTAATGAAAAAAATTACCTTAGCATTAACTGTCTTATTAAGTTTAGGTTTATCAGCTTGTTCATCTCAATCACAAAAAGATGAAAGCGCTTATAAAGGTCAAGTTATCTTCACCGAATTACAAGGTGATGATGTAAAATTAACCGTTCGTAAAAACGACTGCTCATACAAACAAGAAGGTGAAACCGAAGTTATCGTTCACAAATACGATTCAACTTTAGTAACTGGTGCTTGTGTGAAAGTATCTGACAACGGTCAAGGCGTAAAAAACGTTTCTACTTGGTCTCCAAGAAACCCAATCTAATTCATTTTTAGAAGGTTAGTTTTATGAAAAAAGTAACAGTAGCATTAGCACTTATGATGTCTATCGGCTTAACTGGTTGTGCAAATACCGATATTTTTAGCGGTGATGTGTATGAAGCTGGACAAGCAAAAGAAGCACGTTCAATTAGCTATGGCACTATTGTTTCTGTTCGTCCGGTTAAGATCCAAGCTGATAATCCAGGTGTGATTGGTAGTGTTGGTGGCGGTGCTTTAGGTGGTATCGCTGGTAGCTCAATTGGTGGAGGCACAGGTCAGGCTATTGCAACCGCAGTAGGTGCAATTGGTGGTGCTATTATCGGAAGCAAAGTTGAAGAGAAAATGAGTCAAGTTAATGCTGCAGAACTTGTTATCAGAAAAGACAATAGAGAGGAAATCGTTGTTGTTCAAAAATCTGATCCTAGTTTTGTTGCAGGTCGTCGTGTGAGAATCGTTGGCGGTTCATCATTAAATGTTTCTGTTATTAACTAACTAAACGAAAAATAGAAAAAAGCGAACCATTAGGTTCGCTTTTTTTATGCTTAAAATCAAAAGAAAGTGCGGTTGTTTTTTGCTTGAAAGTCAAAAATATGATAAAACTATCAACCGTTATTTCACATCGACAATAGGAAGCAAAATGTCAAATTTACAACAAATTATTGAAGCAGCATTTGAAAAACGTGCAGACATCACGCCTAAAACAGTTGACGCACAAACTCGTGCAGCAATCGAAGAAGTGATCGAAGGATTAGATAGCGGTAAATACCGTGTTGCAGAAAAAATTGATGGTGAATGGATTACTCATCAATGGTTGAAAAAAGCAGTATTATTATCTTTCCGTATCAATGATAACCAAATTATTGATGGTGCAGAAACTAAATACTATGACAAAGTGGCATTAAAATTTGCGGACTATACAGAAGAGCGTTTTGCTCAAGAAGGTTTCCGTGTCGTACCTTCTGCAACAGTACGTAAAGGCGCATACATTTCTAAAAACTGTGTATTAATGCCATCTTATGTAAATATCGGTGCATACGTAGGTGAAGGTACCATGGTTGATACATGGGCAACTGTTGGTTCATGTGCGCAAATTGGTAAAAATGTTCACTTATCTGGTGGTGTAGGGATTGGTGGTGTATTAGAGCCATTACAAGCAAACCCAACCATTATCGGCGATAACTGTTTTATCGGTGCACGTTCTGAAGTCGTTGAAGGCGTGATTGTGGAAGATGGTTGTGTGATTTCTATGGGCGTATTTATCGGTCAATCAACGAAGATCTATGATCGTGAAACTGGTGAAGTGTTCTATGGTCGCGTTCCTGCTGGTTCTGTGGTTGTTTCAGGTAGCCTTCCATCAAAATGTGGTAAATACAGCCTATACTGTGCAGTGATCGTGAAAAAAGTTGACGCAAAAACTTTAGGTAAAGTAGGTATCAACGAGTTATTACGTTCTATTGAAGAGTAATTAAAATACCATAAAAAATGACCGCACTTTATATGACGAAGTGCGGTCATTTTCTTTTTTAAATTAGCGAATTATTTTTTTCTTGCTAGCATTGTCGCAAATTTTAATTTAATGCGATTGCCGTTTTCATCAGTTTTATGTAATTCGCCCATATTTTCGTTGTATTCTAAGAATTCCCAATCTTTGTAGTATTCTTTTAATTCACCTTCCGAGAACGTAAATGAGAACGCTAATGGACAAGGTACCTCAGGCGTAGACATAGCTGCTACAATTAAGTTATAACCACCTGGGTTGGTGTGTTCTTGCATATTCTTAATAATGGCTGGAATACGCTCACGATTTAAGAACATAAATACCACAGTAGATAAAATGAAGTCGTAGTTTTCTTGAATATTGGCGGTGTTAATATCATAAACAGCAGTCTTAATATTCAAGTTTTCTTTATCTTTGGTTTCGTTTAAGAAGGCAATGCTGTTTTCGTTATGATCCCAAGAAGTCACATCATAACCTTTTAAACTTAAATAAAGGGAGTTACGACCTTGTCCGCAGCCTAAATCTAACACTTTACAAGGCTTAATAATTTTAGCTGCATCAACCACATCACCATGCGTTGCAGTCATATTATATTTTTTGCTGAAGTAATCTTCTTTTGTGCAATAGAAACCAAGCGTACATTCTAAATCATCAGAAAGGGCTTCAACTCGGTGCCAGGCTTGTGGCTCAACAAATGGAATATCACTTTCTGGGGTGAAAATATGTTCAGCAATGACATCGCCATTTTCAGTTAGCTCATAAAACTTAAGTTTACCTTTTAATACTGTAAGCTTGCCCCAAGTTCCCACTTTTGTATTGTGTTTTTCTTGGAACATTTTAGGTAATTTATCTTTTGTCCAAACCGGCATTTGTTTATAGCAGATAAGTTCGTTTGTCATAATGAATTCCTTTTAATTTGCGTGATAAATATCTGATTGATATGGTAGGGTATTTAATTCTATTTGGCAATAAAAAAGGCGACCGAAGTCGCCTAAATATTAAATTATTTTACTTGCATACCTGCAGTGACACCGCTATCAGCTGAAAGTAAGAATAAATCACTTCCGCCAGTACCAGCAGAAAGAATCATTCCATCTGACACACCGAATTTCATTTTGCGAGGAGCCAGGTTTGCTACCACAATAACAAAACGACCTTCTAATTCTTCAGGTTTGTTGTAAGCCGCTTTAATGCCAGAGAACACTTGGCGAGTATGGTCACCTAAATCTAATTCAAAACGTAAGAGTTTGTTTGATTCAGGTACTGCTTCGCATTTCAGTACTTTTGCCACACGCATATCGATTTTAGCAAAATCATCAATGGTAATGGTGGCAGCAATTGGTTCAACATTTGAAAGTGCGGTCGCTTTTGCCGCTGTTTTTTCTGTCGCTTTGTTTGCTTCAGCGAAAAGTGCTTTAGTTTCTTCTACAACAGCATCAATTTGTTTTTTCTCTAAACGAGAGAAAAGGGCTTTAAATGGAGTAAGTTGATGACCTAATAAAGGCTGTGCAATATTATTCCAAGTTAGTTCTGTTTGTAAGAACGCTTCTGCACGTTCAGCTAGCTTTGGAAGAACCGGTTTTAAGTAAGACATTAATACACGGAAAAGCTCGATACCCATTGAGCAAACCGCTTGTAATTCGGCATCTTTGCCATCTTCTTTTGCAATGACCCAAGGGGCTTTTTCATCGATATATTTATTGGCTTTATCGGTTAATGTCATGATTTCACGAATTGCTTTGTTATATTCGCGGCTTTCATAATAAGTAGCGATTTGTTCAGCTTGTGCAGTAAATTCATTGAAAAGCGCTTCATCTTCTAATTTATCTGCTAATTTGCCTTCAAAACGTTTTGTGATAAAGCCCGCATTACGAGAAGCTAAATTGACTAATTTATTAACGATATCTGTATTGACACGTTGAACGAAATCTTCCAAATTGAAATCGAGATCTTCGATACGATCGTTTAATTTTGCTGCGTAGTAGTAACGCAAACATTCTGGATCAATGTGATTTAAATAGGTGCTGGCTTGGATAAATGTACCGCGTGATTTGGACATTTTTGCGCCATCTACGGTGACATAACCGTGAGCAAACACATTGGTTGGTTTGCGGAATTCGCTACCTTCTAACATTGCCGGCCAGAATAGACTGTGGAAATACACGATATCTTTACCGATAAAGTGATAAAGTTCTGCATCGCTGTTTTCGCCCCAGAATTCATTAAAATCAATGCCTTCACGATCGCAGAGATTTTTGAAAGAAGCCATGTAGCCGATTGGAGCATCTAGCCAAACATAGAAGAATTTATCTTTTGCACCTGGAATTTCAAAACCAAAATAAGGGGCATCACGAGAGATATCCCATTGTTGCAAACCACTTTCAAACCATTCTTGCATTTTGTTTGCAATTTCCGGTTGAAGTGAACCAGAGCGAGTCCATTCTTTTAACATCCCTTCAAAAGCAGGTAAGTCAAAGAAGAAGTGTTCAGATTCTTTGATGATTGGTGTTGCGCCTGATACAGCAGAACGTGGATTAATTAAATCCATCGGGCTATAAGTCGAAGCACAAACTTCGCAGTTATCACCGTATTGATCTTCAGCTTTACATTTTGGACAAGTCCCTTTGACGAAACGATCCGGTAAGAACATGTTCTTTTCAGGATCGAATAACTGAGAAATCACTTTCGTTTTAATGAAGCCTTTAGCTTTTAATTTATTGTAAATGTCCGCAGTGATTTGTTTATTTTCTTCACTGTGAGTAGAGTGATAGTTATCAAAACTGATATTAAAGCCTGCAAAATCACGTACGTGATCAGCTTTTGCTTTTGCGATTAATTCTTCTGGTGTAATGCCTAATTTATCAGCATTAAGCATGATTGGTGTGCCGTGCGCGTCATCAGCACAGACAAAATGAATTTTATTGCCACGCATACGTTGGAAACGCACCCAAATATCCGCTTGAATATGTTCTAACATATGGCCTAAATGAATGGCGCCATTTGCATAAGGTAATGCACAAGTGACTAAAATTTTACGAGGTTGAGTTGTCATTATTTTTCTCTTATTCTTTTTGCAAAAACTGCGAGTATGTTACCCGATTAGTGTGATTTTTTCTAGTTTAGTTATACTTTTAGCTTAACATTTGAGGTGTAAAAAGGGTAGAATATCCCTGACAAATTTACTCTACTACCTACTACTATTAAAGGAATATTATGGCAACTGCTTTTTCTGAAAATTTAACGGCAGAACAACAATCTCAGGTTCTGCAACTTTTCCAACAATTTCAACACCCAACCTTACAAAAAGACTTAATCGAATTAAAGACTTTGAAGAAAGTTGAAAAAGGCGGTGACGTATTACGTATTGAATTACAATTGCCTTTTGCATGGAACACTGGCGTGGAGCAAGTGAAACAGCAGCTTTCTGATGCGTTATTAAAAGCAACAGATAGCAAAGAAATCAAATGGGTGGTGAATTATCAAATCGCAACCTTAAAACGTGCAAATAATCAACCCGCTGTAAAAGGTGTGAAGAACATCATTGCGGTGACTTCAGGTAAAGGCGGGGTAGGGAAATCATCCGTTTCGGTGAATCTTGCGCTTGCTTTACAAGCTCAAGGTGCTCGTGTGGGGATCTTAGATGCAGATATTTACGGCCCATCTATTCCGCATATGTTAGGTGCGCCGCATCAACGCCCAACTTCACCAGATAACCAACATATCACCCCAATTAAAGCGTATGGTTTATCTGCCAACTCGATCGGTTTCTTAATGGATGAAGATAATGCAACCATTTGGCGTGGTCCTATGGCAAGTAGTGCATTAAGCCAGCTTTTAAATGAAACCTTATGGGATAGCTTAGATTACTTAGTAATCGATATGCCTCCTGGTACAGGTGATATCCAATTAACCCTTTCACAACAAATCCCTGTAACGGGTGCAGTAGTGGTCACAACACCACAAGATATTGCGTTATTAGATGCGGTGAAAGGCGTATCGATGTTTGAACGTGTATCTGTGCCAGTGTTAGGTATTGTGGAAAATATGTCTATGCATATTTGTAGCAATTGTGGCCATCACGAAGCGATTTTTGGTACCGGTGGTGCAGAAAAAATGGCACAAAAATACAATGTGAAAGTATTAGGTCAGTTGCCGTTGAATATCCAAGTTCGTCAAGATCTAGATGCAGGTAAACCAACCGTAGTTGCCGCACCAGACAGTGAAATTGCGAAATCTTTCTTAGATTTAGCGGAGAAAGTATCAACTGAGCTATACTGGCAAGGGTCTGTGATTCCAAGCGAGATTTTATTCCGCGAAGTGAAATAATCACAAAAACATCATAAAAATTAACCGCACTTTAGGTCATCCAAAGTGCGGTTATTTTTTTAGGTAAATTTGCTTATTTTAAATGATCCGCATCATTTATTTTCTCAACGCAAAAACCGTTCTCATCGTCATAATGCACAACACTAATTGAGGTATTAATGAGCGATACTGATTTATCTTCATCGCGGTGATTTTGCCACGTAGCACCGTTTAATAAGGCAAGCAATAAACGTAGAGTATGGCCATGCGACACAATGAGAATATTGCCTTGATTGTGGATCTTAATAATGTCGTGCAATGCTTTCATGGCACGCTTGCCCAGCTGTTCGAATGTTTCTCCACCATTTACTTGAGCTTTGTAATTGGCAGGATCTTTAATGAGTTGCTGGAATTCCGGATGTTCTCTTAAGGTATCAACAAGTTGACCTTCCCAAGAACCAAAATATTGTTCGTTTAAACCTTGGTGATGGAAAAGGGGGATATCTCGTTCACCAATAATATGAGAGGCTGTCGCGATGGTACGTTTTAATACGCTAGAGTAGGCCGCGACAAAAGGAATATGATTAAGTGCCACACCTGTTTTTTTCGCGCCATTAACGCCTTCTTCAGTCAAAGGGGAATCGCCATGACCTTGCATTAAACCTTCTGTATTCCAAACAGTTTTACCGTGGCGAATGAAATAAAAAGTCAGTTGTTTTTTCATTTTCATGTCCATAAAAAAATTAAGGAAGCCGAAACTTCCTTAATCATAATTTTAACGAGAGTAATAACCTGCCATTGAACTATATACGGCATTTTCTGCTTGAATGATGTTGTATTTTGCATTCAAGATAGAAAGTTGAGAGCTTTTCTCTGTGTTTGCCGCAGCGAGCCATTCACGTAATTCAGATACACCTGCATTGTAACGATCACGATAGTATTTGGTGATACGTTGATTATAGCTGTGTGTTTTTTGCAAGTTAGCAAAGGCACTTTGCGCTTGTGTATAGGCGAAGTAGTTGGTATCTACATCATTCAAAGCTTTAGTAATACTTTGCTCGTAGTTTAAACGTGCGGTTTCATAATCGGCTTCAGAGATTTTCACGTTCCATTTCACCGTATTCCAGTTGAGGAATGGTAGGCTAATACCGATTAAACCTGTACCAACTGGATTGTGCAATGCGTTACCGACTTTAGTGCCACTTGATGTTAAGCTGCCGCCTAAAGTCACTTCTGGGAACCAACCTTTTTCGGTTGCTTTCGCATTTTTGAATGCACTGCTTAAGCGATATTGATAGCCTTTCACATCAGGACGATTCGCAATCACAGAAACAGGCACATTTAAATTCACGCCCACATTTTTCACATTAAGAATGTGTGGGAAGTTGATATTTAATGCTTCTTCCGGTTTTAAGTTTAGTAGGTTACGTAAAGTTTGTTCCGCTGTTTTGCGTTGTGTTTGATAGTTGATCAAGTTGTTACGAGCGGTTAATACAGCTTGTTGTGATTGATCCACACTAGCGCTGTCAGCGACACCTTGCGATAAACGACGTTGCATAATGCTGCTAATGTCGTTGTAGTATTTAATGGTTTCCTCAGTTGTGCTGATAGCGTCATTTAAATAAGCAATTTGATAATAGGTTGTCACAACAGAGTTGATGAGTGAAAGTTTCGTTGCTTCTAAATCTTCAGCCGTTGCTTTGTGTGACCATTCTGCAGCATCTGCAGTATCCGCTAAGCGTTGCCATAAATCTAACGTATAACTCACATTTAATGCACCTTGATGGCTTACTGCTGAGCTGCCACCGGTTTTCATATTTTTACTTGCGGAAGATTGGGTTGAACCACTAAATGCCGGAATTAAATTTGCGCCTGCAAGGTTTGCATTATATAGAGCACGGTTTACGGCAACAGACGCTTTGGCTAAATCTTTGTTGTTGACTAATGCTTGTTCTACCACACGATTTAATTGTGAATCATTGTAAAGCGCCCACCAGTTTTCTTTTACATTAAATTGTTTAGTGATTTCCGCATAATTTTGGTAATCCTGCTGGCTCGCTTTATAAGAATCGCCGATGTTAGCACAACCTGCTAGAGCCGTTGCCATCGCGATTGCTAAGGTTAATTTTTTCATTTTTAACATGGATTTTTTCCTTTCTTTTTAATTAAAGTGCGGTCAAAAATTAGTAAGAATTTTAACCGCTCTTTTGTGTTTTACAAAATTTCTTTATTCTCGAGCAAGAGCTGTAATTGGATCTAATTGCGCTGCACGTTTTGCCGGCATATAGCCGAAGATCACACCAATAAGGGTAGAGAAGACCACCGCTGCAACAATTGAGCCGGTAGAGAATGCCATCGTAAAGTCAGTCAT
Source organism: Haemophilus sp. HMSC068C11 (assembly GCA_905371285.1). GTDB lineage: Bacteria > Pseudomonadota > Gammaproteobacteria > Enterobacterales > Pasteurellaceae > Haemophilus_D. The sequence goes on from CAJPKS010000010.1 coordinate 13,106, forward strand.
AAATACGTTAAATAGTAGCCCGATTAAACCCGAAAGCAGAATACCCGTCACGCCGCCAATTAAACAAATCAATACGGCTTCAATTAAAAATTGTTGCAGAATATTGAATTGTCTTGCCCCAATAGCCATTCGCACACCAATTTCTTTGGTTCGCTCTGTCACGGAAACCAACATGATATTCATCACCCCAATTCCACCAACGATTAATGAAATAAAGGCAATAGAGGAAATGAGCAATTTCATCGTGCCTGTTGTGCTTTCAATAGTTTGTTTAATGGTATCGCTATTCATGATGAAGAAATCTTTTTTACCATGACGCATGGTGAGCAATTCAGTAATTCCTTTTTCAGCGACAGTAGTATTCACCGAATCATCCACTTTAACAGTAATTGAACCAATTTTTTTGCTCCCCGAAATACGATTCATCACGGTGGTGTAAGGCGCATAGAGATTAAGTGAGCTACTTGCCCCGCCCATTTGTTTATCAGATACCACGCCGATAATACGTAATGGACGTTTATTAAACATCACAATTTTGCCGATAGGATTTTCATCTGGGAAAATCGACTTTTTCGCACTTTCATCGATTAAGGCTACTTGGTTGTTATCAACAACATCTTGAGCAGAAAATAAATTACCAGATTTTAGTTTTAAGCCATCTACATCAAAATATTGTTCGCCTACACCTTTTAAACTGGTCGAGGAGAAAGTTTGGTTGCCATAAATCAATGTTCCACTTGATGAGCTATTTGGCGTGACACTTTGTACATAGCTTTGTTGATTTAAGGCAGTGGCATCATTAATTGTGAGATTCTGCATTTGTTCAGCACGACGATCGCCAAAGCCTGTACCATTAAAAATGGTCATGGTATTTGTACCAATGCCTTTAATATTCTCTAAGATTTTTTGTTGTGAACCATTTCCCAATGCCACGACAGAAACCACAGACGTAATCCCGATGATAATCCCGAGCATGGTTAAAAGAGAACGCATTTTGTGGGCAATAATGGCACTCACAGACATGCGAAAGGCTTCAACAAATTGATCTTTGCTGAACCCAAAGTGCGGTTTAGATTTGGTTTGATTTTCGACCGCACTTTTTACTGCTTCTTTTTGTGTATCGCCAATGATTTCGCCATCTTTAATTTCAATCACGCGATTCGCACTGGCAGCAATTTCTCGGTCATGGGTTACCATAATAATGGTGTGTCCCTCTGCGTGTAATTGTCGCAGAATTTCCATTACATTTTGACCACTTTGCGAATCCAATGCACCAGTGGGTTCATCGGCTAAAATAATTTTGCCACCATTCATCAACGCACGGGCAATACTCACACGTTGTTGCTGACCACCAGAAAGCTGGCTTGGTTTATTTTGCCATTTATCGCCTAAGCCTAATTTTTCTAAAAGTTGTTTTGCACGAGAAAGCCGTTTTTCTTGCGACATTCCTGCATAAATAGCAGGCAAGGCGACGTTCTCAGCGGCTGTCAAACTCGACAATAAGTTATAGCGTTGGAAAATAAAGCCGAATTTTTGGCTACGCAAATCTGAAAGCTGATCTTTGCTTAATTCAATAGTTTCTTTGCCATTGATTTTGTAAGAACCACTGGTTGCCGTATCCAAACATCCGATGATATTCATCAAGGTCGATTTACCCGAACCAGATTGCCCAATAATTGCCACAAAATCGCCTTTTTCAATATTTAAAGAGACATTCTTTAAAATATGAACGCGATTTTCGCCTTCACCGAAGTAACGGTTGAGATCCTTAATTTCAATAATATTCATTAATTTTCTACCGCACTTTTAGAACATTCTTGGACCACGAGGCATAGAGCCTACTTTTTCACCATTGGCCACTTGTGACACGATAACTTTTTCACCTTCGTTTAAACCAGATTTGATTTCAGTTTGGAAATCATTTTGAATACCGGTTTCAACTTCACGCTGTTCAGGTTGATTTTTGTCATTCAATACATTCACAAAGCTTTTGCCATCACGTTTTTGAATAGCCATATTGGAAACCAATAACACGTCTTTTGCATTGGCAATTTTAATGTTGTTTTCTGTCGTCATTCCGATGCGTAAGGTACGATCTGGGTTATCAATTAAAACATTGGCGTAATAGTAGATCGCACTGGTCGTTGAGCTACTGCTTGAACTTATCGAAGATGATGTTGAAGAGCTATCACTTGTCGTGGTATTGGCTGGAACAACAGAATCAATGACGGAGTGATATACAGTTTGACTATCCGATAAAATAGTAAAGCTGACTTCTTGACCTGCTTTAACTTTAGTAATATCGCCTTCTGAAATTTCAGGCTTAATTTTCATTTTGCTTAAATCAGCAATGGTTACAATCGTTGGCGTCGTTTGGTTGGCGTTAACGGTTTGACCTTCAGAAACAGGCACAGAAATAACGGTACCGTCCATTGGGGCGGTGATTTTGGTGTAACCCACATTGGTTTCTGCGGTATTCACTTCAATTTCAGCTTGTTTGGTATTGGCTTCAATGGCTTCCATTTCAGCTTTCGCATTATCAAGTGTGCTTTTTGCAGTATTCAAACTATCCAAAGACGTCGCTTTTTGTGTATAAAGTTTTGATAAGCGGTTATAACTTGAAAGAGCTACATCATAAGCAGTTTTCTTCGCTTTTAATTGAGCTTGATAGCTGACCAATGCCGCTTTTTTGGTATTTAAGGTATTAATTTGGGTTGTAGAATCAATATCTGCAATCATTTCGCCTTTTTTGATTTCTTGCCCTAATTTGACATAGAGTTTAGTGATTTTACCTGAAGCTTGAGCACCAACATCAACTTCATTCACGCTTTCAACTGAACCAGAGGCGACAACTGTTTTTTCCACATTGCCACGTGTAACCGATTCAGTCAGATAGGTGGTTTCTTGTTTGTTATTGCTTGAGAAAAAATAATAAACAGCACCGGTAGCAACGAGTAATCCGAGTAAAATAAAAAAGCGTTTTTTCATAAAGACTTTGTTATCCTAAATAAAAATGAACGTTTGTTCAGTGGGGGTGTATTCTAAAGGTAAACTTTTCAGTTTGCACGAAAAATCTTCAAGTTAGACCTAAAAATCCTAAAAAATTCAGTATTAATTTAATGAAAGTGCGGTTAGTTTTGTGATCAAATTCACAACGCCAGACTTTTCGTATAGAATGGGGAAATTATTTTCAATTTATTGAGAAATTTATGAGCAATACAGAACACACTCTAGAAAATGCGGAAAATACCCGCACACACAATTTCATTACTCAAATTATTGATGAAGATTTAGCTTCGGGTAAACACAAAAGTGTTCATACTCGTTTCCCGCCTGAGCCGAATGGCTATTTACATATTGGCCACGCAAAATCGATTTGCTTAAACTTCGGCTTGGCAAAAGAATATAACGGTTTATGTAACCTACGTTTTGACGATACCAACCCAGTAAAAGAAGACGTGGAATATGTGGATTCCATCAAAGCAGATGTGGAATGGTTAGGTTTTAAATGGGAAGGCGAACCGCGTTATGCATCTGATTACTTCGATGCACTTTATGGCTATGCGATTGAGTTGATCGAAAAAGGTTTAGCGTATGTGGATGAACTTTCTCCAGATGAAATGCGTGAATATCGTGGTACATTAACTGAGCCAGGTAAAAACAGCCCATATCGTGATCGTAGTGTTGAAGAAAACTTAGCGTTATTCGAAAGAATGAAAAACGGTGAGTTTGCGGAAGGTACATTAAGTCTTCGTGCGAAAATCGACATGGCTTCACCATTTATGGTCATGCGTGATCCTGTGCTTTATCGTATTAAATTTGCGAACCATCACCAAACCGGTGATAAATGGTGCATTTACCCAATGTACGATTTCACTCACTGTATCTCTGATGCGATTGAGCGTATTACACACTCTCTATGTACATTAGAATTCCAAGACAACCGTCGTTTATATGACTGGGTGTTAGAAAATATTAGTATTGAACGTCCATTACCGCATCAATATGAATTTTCACGTTTGAATTTAGAAGGTACATTAACATCTAAACGTAAATTATTGAAATTAGTGAATGATGGCATTGTAGATGGTTGGAACGATCCGCGTATGCCAACCATTTCAGGTTTACGTCGTCGCGGTTATACACCGGCTTCATTACGTGAGTTCTGCCGTCGTATCGGTGTGACTAAACAAGATAACGTTGTAGAGTATTCTGCACTTGAAGCCTGCATTCGTGAAGATTTAAACGAAAACGCACCACGCGCAATGGCGGTGATTGATCCTGTTCGCGTAGTGATCGAAAACTTTGAAGGCGAAGAAACCTTAACGGCACCAAATCACCCAAATCGTCCAGAATTAGGTGAGCGTCAATTACCATTTACGAAAGAGCTTTATATTGATCGCGCAGACTTCCGTGAAGAAGCAAATAAACAATATAAACGCTTAGTATTAGGTAAAGAAGTGCGTTTGCGTAATGCTTATGTGATTAAAGCTGAACGTGTAGAAAAAGATGCAAATGGTGAAATTACCACGATTTTCTGTACTTACGATCCTGAAACCTTAGGTAAAAATCCAGCGGATGGTCGCAAAGTGAAAGGGGTAATTCACTGGGTATCTGCAGTGCATAATCATCCGGCTGAGTTCCGTTTATATGAGCGTCTTTTCACCGTACCAAACCCAGGTGCAGCAGAAGAAATCGAAAGCGTGTTAAATCCAACCTCTTTAGTGGTGAAACACGGTTTTGTAGAACAAAGCCTTGCAAATGCAGAACCTGAAAAAGGTTATCAATTTGAGCGCGAAGGTTATTTCTGTGCGGATAACAAAGATAGCCGCCCAGAACACTTAGTGTTTAACTTAACCGTAAGCTTAAAAGAAGGCTTCTAATTCTAAACAACAAAGTGCGGTCAAAAATCACGTAAATTTTGACCGCACTTTTTTATTGGTTTCACTATGCAATTTGAATCTCATTTTTGGCAAAAAAAATCGCTCCTTGAAATGACGGAATCCGAATGGGAAGCCTTATGTGATGGCTGCGGGAAATGCTGTTATCGTAAATATATTCAAGGACGAGGCAAGCGTGAAAAACTCTACTATACGCGAATTGCTTGCAATCTATTAGATGTGGAAACAGGGAAGTGTCGTAATTATCCTGAACGTTTTAAAATTGAAAGTGATTGCACCAAATTAACCAAAAAGAATTTGCCTGATTTTGGGTGGTTGCCGAATACCTGTGCATATCGTTTATTGTATGAGGGGAAATCTTTGCCCAAATGGCATCCTTTAATCAGCGGCGATCCTAATTCAGTGAAAAATGCAGGTGTTTTAATTCAAGATGGCGTACATGAAGAAGATGTCATTGATTGGTTTGAATTTGTCATTGAAACTGAATAATTTAAATTTCGCTGTTTTTTTATTCTCTTTAAACTTTGTTTTTTGATTTAGGTCACAATTTGCAAGATTGGCAATTGTATTTCAATTGTGCTTACTTATAATACTTAATAAGTATTATATAGATGTATCATTCGTTGTATGCAAATGTCCTTATCACTTAAACAATCTGCTGAAAAACTTGGCATTTCGTTTTCCCATTATGATATTGATGGGCATTTGATTGATGCATCGCCAACCAGTATTGATTATTTTATCGAGCAGTTGCAATTTCCGCCAAATATTGGACAAAATCAGCCGTTCCAAAATGTCATATGTGCCTTTGAAAATGAACCCATTCATGATGATTTAATCGCGTTTTCTTCTCCTCCTGATGCTTCTTTGCGTTATCAATTGCTCGACGAGCAAAACCAAATTCAGTTTGAAAAAACAATTCCATATTCAACCGCACTTTCATTCATTGCCTGCTTTGCCTTTTATCTATTATCGTTTAATGCTTTTTGCCGCTCAAAAAACGAGAAAATACAATCGGTTGTAAATAATCAAGCTTGCAAAGCATAAAGGAGTATGTCATGACGAAATTAGTCGCTCAATCAGTAATTAATTCATTTTTTGATGGCAAACATGCCGATCCTTTTGCTGTATTAGGCATGCATGAAACTCACAATGGTATTGAGATTCGTGCTTTATTACCCGATGCAGATAAAGTCGAAGTGATTGACAAAGAAAGTCAATCCATCGTTGTTGAACTAGAAAAACTGGATGACCGCGGATTTTTTGCTGCTATTGTGCCGGAGATTCATCATTTCTTTGCCTATCAATTAAAAGTGTATTGGGGCGTAGAAGCTCAAATTATTGAAGATCCGTACCGTTTCCATCCGATGATTAATGACTTGGAGCAATGGCTATTGGCGGAAGGTTCGTTATTGCG
>CAJPKS010000011.1:0-17394 GCA_905371285.1 Haemophilus sp. HMSC068C11
GAGTTTGCAGGGTTATCAGAATTGAAAGAAAGTACGTTTGGACGTAATTTCAATAACTCTTCATAAGCTTGCTTGATAATTGCTGGATCTTTGGTGTTTGGATCTTGACCAATTTTTAATAACGCAATGTTGAATACTTCACGCGCATCATCCAATAATTGGATTTTGTTTGCATATTCAGGTTTCCAGAAATCACCCCAAGAAGTGAAGTCAGAACCTTTATAGGTATTGGTATTAAATGCAATACCTGGTGCACCTAACAACTGAGGAAGTGAGTATTTATTGCCTTTGTCATAAGGTTTGTTGAGCCAATCAGGGTCTAATTCTTTGATAACAGGTAATTTACTGTGATCTAATTCTTGTAGCATGCCTTCGCGTGCCATTTTAGATACGAAGTAGTTAGATGGTGCAATAACATCATAACCACCAGCATCGCCTTGGGTTTTCATTTTGGCATACATGGTTTCGTTTGATTCAAGACTTGCTACGATAACTTTGATACCAGTTTCTTTTGTAAAGTCATCTAAAAGACCATCTGGTACGTATTCAGTCCAAGTATATAAGTACACAGTATCATTTGCTGGAGCCTGTGCTTTTGTTGCATCAGACTTGGCTTCTTTGTCGTTACAAGCAGTTAATGTAGCGGCAACTAAACCGGCAGTAAGCAAACCTGCAAATTTTTTCATTTTTCTTTGTTCTCCGTAAAAGAGGGGTAAAAAACCACCTGCATTAATGCAGGTATAAAAAAACGCCTTGATTGTGCGTCAAGGCGTATTCTATTTGATCTTAAAAGATTTGTGAAACCTTTTTATATCAATGTTTAATGATTATTTTTGCGTGTAACTAATTGGCTTAAAATGACTAATCCTAATGAAAGCACGATCATAATCGTTGCTAACGCGTTTACTTCTGGTGTTACCCCTGTTTTTACAAGTGAGAAGATACGTAACGGTAGAATTTCATAGCTTACACCACTGACGAAAGACGATACGACAACATCATCTAATGAAATAGTAAAGCTTAATAACCAACCTGATACCACTGCAGGTAAGGCAAGTGGTAGGATAATTTTACGCAAAATAGTGACTTCGCTAGCACCTAAATCTTTCGCCGCTTCAAGCATTCTTGCATCAAAGCCATTTAAGCGAGAGAAAATCGTTACGGTAACATAAGGTAAACAGAACGTTACGTGCGCCAATAATAATGACCAGAAACCTAACGAAATCCCTACAACCATGAATAAGGCAAGTAGAGAAACCGCCATTACGATATCTGGTGACATCATGACGATAAATAACATACCACTTACCGCTTGTTTACCACGGAAACGATAGCGATAAAGTGCAATCGCGGTTAAACCACCCACAATAGTTGCTAAGGTTGCAGCAAAGAAAGCAATCGTGACAGAGTGGAATGCAGCTTGGATTAAGGTATCGTTATTAAATAAACGTTCATACCAGTTCCAGCTAAAGCCTTTCCAACTTAAACCATAACGGTCTTCGTTAAAGGAGTTAGTCACCAAGATAATAATTGGGATATACAAATAAGCGTATACCACAAACATAAAAATATTACGTAGTAAACGACTCATTATTCTAACTCCACTTTCTTATTCAATAATTTATTTGCACGATAGTAAACGAAAATCAACAATGCCATTAAGATGGTTAAACCGATACTGATCGCTGAACCAAATGGCCAGTTACGAGAAATTAAGAACTCACTCTTAATCACGTTACCGACTAATAATACTTTCGCACCACCAAGTAAGTCAGCTACGTAGAACATACCCATTGCAGGTAGTAATACTAATAAACAGCCTGCTACGATACCTGGCATGGTTAGAGGCAAAATAACACGGAAGAAACGTTGAACCGCATTTGCGCCTAAATCTCTTGCCGCTTCTAATAAACGGCCATCTAATTTTTCAATAGCAGAGTAGAGTGGTAGAATCATAAATGGTAAAAGGAGATACACTAAACCAATGATTACAGCTACTTCGGTATTTAAAATACGAATAGGCTCACTCAAAATGCCCATATCCATTAACATGGTATTCAACACACCTTTCACACCAAGAAATACTTTCATCCCATAGATACGAATCAGTGAGTTTGTCCAGAATGGCAATACCACGAGGAATAATAAAAATGGACGATATTTTGGATTAATTTTGCTGACCATAAAGGCAAACGGATAGCCAATGAGTAAGCAAATAATCGTTGCGATGCCAGACATATACAATGAGTTCCACACTACCTGTGCATAAAGCGGATTAAACAGGTTAGTGTAGTTATCTAAAGTAAATGGCAAAGCATAAAAGTCGCTACCATCTCGGGTTAAAAAACTTACGGTTAATACTAATAAGTTTGGAATTAGCACAAAGAAGATTAACCAACTGAAGATAATTGCAACAGTAATTTTCTGGAATTTATTATTGATTATCTTCATCGTTGAGTACAACCTCCCAACCTTCGTGCCATGTAATCCCTACACGTTGACCAACGCTGTGATCCATATGTGGGTCATCTTCGTTAAAGAATTCGCTCACTAATACGCGTTTACCGTTGTGATCAAATTCTACTGTAGACTCAAGTGTCATCCCTTTATAGGTACGATCCACAATGCGACCAATAATTGCATTTGAGTGCTCATTTTCGTCAAGCTCTTCAATCACAATATCTTCTGGGCGTAATAACACTTGTAGTTTTTGATCTTTTTCAGCAGAGATGCTCGTGTGGATATCACATACACGACCTTCTACGTTAGCAAGCAACTCATCGTCAGATTTACGTTCAATCACAGTGGCATCAAATACGTTAATTTCACCAATGAAGCGAGCAACGAATAAGTTGGCTGGATCTTCATAGATTTCACGTGGTGAACCATCTTGTGCAATTTTACCTTTACGCAACAAGACGATACGGTCAGACATGGTGATCGCTTCTTCTTGATCGTGAGTAACGAAAATAAAAGTAATGCCAAGTTGACGCTGTAATTGTTTAAGTTCGTTTTGCATTTGTTTACGTAACTTATAATCCAGCGCAGATAAAGATTCATCCAGTAGCAACACTTTTGGCTTATTCACAACAGCACGAGCAATCGCGATACGTTGTTGCTGACCACCAGAAAGTTGAGCTGGTTTACGGTCGGCCATTTCCTCTAATTGCACCATACGCAATGCATCCAGAACACGAGGTTTAATCTCGCTTTCTGCCACTTTTTGCATACGCAAACCAAAAGCTACGTTATCAAAAATAGTCATATGCGGGAATAATGCATAACTTTGGAATACGGTGTTAATGTGGCGTTTTTCAGCCGGAACATTGGTAATGTCCTCACCGTCCAAAATAATATGACCTTCATCTAATTCTTCTAACCCTGCTAATAAACGCAAAACTGTAGTTTTACCACAGCCTGAAGGGCCAAGAATTGTGACGAATTCACCGTTATTAATGGTTAGATTGAAATCATTAATGATTGTGTTGGAACCATAGGACTTTTTGATAGAACGAAGCTCAATAATAGGCTTGTTTTGAACCAGATTTTCCACTAGCTTTGGTTTTCTCCCTAATTTCACCAATTTGATTGGTACTGAGTAGAAATAAACCTGCAAAAAATGATGCAGGGGCGACATAAAATTGAACAGATATGATATAGCGAATTGTTAATGATGAAAAGGATTTAATCGTGTTTTTAGGAAAAAATTTATCGAAAATTTGACCGCACTTTTTTCAGAAAATCTTATAACTCTCTACTTTCTTGTTATATATCAAGAACTGTAACGAATTTTGGGATTAGACTAGTGCCGATATAAAGGAGAATTTAAAAATGGAAGAACATAATAACAATGAATTATTACAGCGATTTTTAACTTATGTCGCGTTTGATACGCAATCTAAATCGTCTGCAAAACATTCACCCAGTTCGCCAGGACAAATGAAATTAGCTTTGCATTTGCAGCAAGAATTAATTGAACTTGGTTTACAAGATGTCAATGTGACTAAGCATGCCGTCGCCACGGCTTATTTACCCTCAAATCATCCTGATTTAACACAAACCATTGGTTTTATTTCCCACTTAGATACCTCACCACAATGCAGCGGTAAAAATGTTCAACCCGAAGTGATCGAAAACTATCGGGGGGGAGATATCGCATTAGGTTTAGGGGAAGAGTTTATTAGTCCCGTGTATTATCCATTTTTACATCAGCTTATTGGCAAAACTTTGATTGTGACAGATGGAACTACTTTACTTGGTGCGGATAATAAAGCTGGAATCGCAGAAATTATGACCGCACTTTCTGTCTTACAACAGGAAAATATCCCACATTGCAACATTCGAGTGGCATTTACGCCTGACGAAGAAATTGGTTTAGGTATGCATTATTTTCCATTAGACGATTTCCCTTGTGATTGGGCATATACCATTGATGGTGGGGAAGTGGGTGAGCTCGAGTATGAGAATTTTAATGCGGCAATGGCAAAAATCACCTTTAAAGGACGGGGAATTCATCCTGGTTATGCGAAAAACAAATTAGTGAATGCGCTTACCTTAGCTTGTGAGTTTCAACAAGGCTTTCCAAAAGATGATGTCCCCGAAAAAACATCAGGAAAAGAGGGTTTTTTCCATCTAGATGATTTCAAAGGGGATATTGAGAAAGTTGAGCTACATTATCTCATTCGAGATTTTGACCAAGCTAATTTTGAGCAACGTAAAGCATTTATTTATCAACTTGTAGAAAAATTTAATAGAGATAAAAGCCTGAAAGAGCCCGTGGAATGTGTGATTGAAGACAGTTACAAAAACATGTATGACACTGTCAAAAATGTTCCACAGGCGATTAAACTTGCTGATGCAGCAATGAAAGCTTGTGGTATTACACCAAATCACAAGCCTATACGTGGAGGAACGGATGGCGCATTTTTAGCGGAAAAAGGATTAGCTTGTCCAAATATCTTTACTGGTGGCTATAATTTCCATAGCAAACATGAATTAGTGACCCTTGAAGGGATGGAAAAAGCTGTTGAAGTGGTTATAAAAATAGCAAACTGTAAAGATTTGTAAATTAGTGTAAAGAAAAAGCTTGCATTTGTCAGAATATGTCAATATAATCGTTAGCGTTTTATCGAGATTCCTTTGATAAAGCTAAACTTTAGAGATTTTATTCATAAATTCCTTTTTGGTGCTCCTAAGAAATTAGGAGCTTTTTTTTACCCCAAATTCAGAACTTTACTTCAAAAACGGATTGCTTCGTTTTTCTTGTCCAATAGTTGTGTAAGGACCATGTCCTGCAATAACAACCATATCATCGTTCAATGTAAATAATTTATTTTTGATTGATGAGATCAATGTGTCGAAATTCCCACGAGGGAAGTCTGTACGACCAATACTGTTTTGGAAAAGGACATCGCCAGTAAAAGCAATATTTTTTTCATGTTCAATAAAACCAATGTGGCCAGGTGTATGACCAGGAAGATGAAGAATTTCAAAGGTAAATGTACCAATTTGAATTTTTTCGCCTTCTTGATTAAACCAGCGATCAGGTATAAATGCAGAAATATAAGGTAAGCCAAACTGCTGAGATTGTTGTGGTAGACTTTCAAATAGGAAACGATCTTCTTCCTGTGAGCCCCAAATTTCAATGTTAAAATGATCGCGAATCGCTTCAGCAGCCCCTACATGATCAAGATGGCCATGCGTTAATAAGACTGCTTTTAGGTTTAATTCTAATTCCTCAATGCGTTGAATAAGCTTTTCCGCATTGCCACCAGGATCGATAATTGCCGCATTTTTTTCATCATCCCAAATAAGAGAGCAATTTTGCTGAAAGGCTGTAACTGGAATAATTTCAATATTCATCTTTTTTCCTTATCGTTGATAACAAAAAACCGCACTAAAGTGCGGTCTAAAATTAAACTGTTTTTTATGCACCACGCCATGTTCTTACAGGGCCAGTATCCACGTGAATAAAATTACTATACGGATAATATCCTACACCACCGCTATCAAGATTTTCGGCTGCTTGACGTAATCTTGCTAAAGGCACACCAGGGATTTTAAAATCAATCGCTTGGCCTTTAATATGATAGCTGTTGCTTGCTACATCACGACTTTGTCTACGGCGCATGGCATTTGTCGCAGCACTACGATAGCCACAAATCACATCAATTTGCGCAGTGCGTAAACCTAAATTACTTTGTAAATGATAAAACTTCATGAAGAGATTCGGATCCATTCGGCGTACTTGGTCTGTACGGCGATCTCTCATGAAGTAATCAAGTTTACCAAGTAATGAACGATTAAATCCAGTTGTTGCAGAGAACTCACCACTTAATCGTTCATTTGTGTTGACATTATAGAAGCTAAGAATGCGAGGTTTAGGGGTAGAGACCATCGCTAACACCGTGCTCGGCATCATGCTTGCGCCCAAAACGATGCCGCCTAATGAAAGCCATTTACGACGATTTTTGTCAATGTTACCCATTTTTTAGTCTCTTTTATTACCCATCTCTCACCCTAGACAATTTTTTCTTTAAAAAGTTCTAGTGTGAACATTGTTTAAAGATATTTTTTTACAACAGCCCAGTCAATACCATTAAAAGTCGCGGCATCGTCGTATTTATAAATATCCGGTAAAAGTTGTGTTTGGCCGTTTTCAACCCATGCAGTCACATAATATAAGAATACAGGATCATTTGTACGAATGTTTGCAGACGTTGTTTTCTTACTTTCTAAAACGTTACGTTTTTTATCTTCTGACCAGCCAGCTTCTTGTAACAGAATAGAGGCTAGTTGATCGGATTTTTCTACACGCACACAACCTGAGCTTAATGCACGGTCTTTTTTGCTGAATAAGCTATGATTTGGTGTATCGTGAAGATAAATCGCATCAGAGCTTGGCATGTTAAATTTATAGTTACCTAATGCACTGTCGCCAGCAGCTTGACGGATACGGTACGGGAATTTATCACCAATGCTACTCCAATTAATTGAGTAAGGATCGATAGTATTACCTTTGCTATCCAAAATAGAGTAGTTGTGTGCAGCCGCATAGCCTGGGTCACGTTTTAATTTCGGTAAAATATCTTCATTGATTAAACGTGTTGGGGCATTCCAAGGTGGATTAACAACCACATTGCTCAAACGGCTGTACATTACCGGTGTACGACGTTCATTTTTCCCTACAATAACACGTGATTCTAAAATTGCTTTACCATCACGATAATATTTCAATTGATAGCTTGGAATATTAACAAAGATTCCATTTTCAAAATCTGGAATAACGCGTAAACGTTGTGCATTAAGGGCAAGTTTTTTACCCATTGCAGAAATACCTGAAGCTGAAATCATCGATGGAAGTGCTTGTACGGTTTCACGGTATAAACGATTATGGTTAGATAATCCGTTTATAAAACCAGAAACAGCATTGTTTTTAACCGCACTTTGCCATTGGTCAATCATTTCTTGATTTGGTAATTCTGGTTTATAAGCATTCGTTGCGTATAACCAACGTTGTGCTTGTTGATTGACGTTCTTGCTGTAATACAAGTAATCAAGGAAAGCGTCACTTAACAACACATCATAGGTGAGCCCACCCGTTTTTTCAGCGTTATGTAAATTGACTAACGATTGAGCTGAACGTTTAGAAATACCAGATGCCACCATGGCTGCATATTCACGTAGGAATTGTTTCTCAGCCTCCTTGTCTTTCCACATTAGGTCATATTTATTATCAGCATATAATTTTGCCAAAATTGGTTTGAACTGTAGATTTTGTTCGCCAATTTCATGAGTTAATGACATCTCTAGCATGGTTTGTTTTTCAGCTGCTAGACGAGCTTGGTCTTCTTTGATTTCCGCTTCAAGTTTTGCACGCTCTTCAGGGCTTAATTTAGACATATCAACGCCTTTATTTTCGGCTTGCTGAGGTTGCCCAACTGTTTTTGCCCAGTCTGCTAACGCACAACCTGACGTCATCATTGATAATGATAAGACTAATGTGCTTAATTTCATTGTTCCTTTTAACATTACTGTACCTTTAAAAATATTCATAAAAATAACCGCACTTCAGTTTTTTATCTGCTAAAGTGCGGTCAAAATAATCGTTATTTTGTTGCTTTTGCCGCTTCTTGTTTTATTTCAGCATCCACTTTTTGTTGATTAGCATTAAGTTTCACTAAATCAGCTGCCATTTTTTCCGCTTCTTTTAAGAAGAAATCTGGCGCTTCATAGTCTTTTGGTAAATCATCAATATCTTTTAATGCTTTTTTACCTTCACGTTTAAAACGATCATTGAGATCTTTTAAACGTCTGGCATCATCTTTATCATTTTCTGCTTTGCGCTCTTGGAAATTCAATGATAAGAATTTACGCTCACGGCGTTCATCACGGATCTTAAGATCTTCATTTAAAGCAATAAATTCAGGATCTTTTGCAATACGTTCTAGATGTTTTTCATTTAATGCTTCAACATCTTTACGTGCTTTATTGGTTTCAGAATAAGTTGCCGGCGGAATTTTATCCCAAGGTAAGGCGTTATCTTCTTTTTCTTCACCAATTTCTTTTGCATCAATAATTTCAGGGAAATTGATATCTGCTGCCACACCTTTTAATTGGGTTGAACCACCATTAATTCGGTAGAATTTTTGGATAGTATATTGCAACACACCAAGTGGTGTTTGATCTAAATCATAAACAAAGTTTAATGAACGACTTTGTTGTACCGTACCTTTACCAAAGGTATTTTGCCCAATAATGATACCACGGTTGTAATCTTGCATTGTCGCAGCAAAGATTTCAGAGGCAGATGCACTGAAACGATTAATCATTACCAACAATGGTCCTTTATATTGCTGGGCATTGTCGTCATCTTCGTGTACACGAATACGTTGATAAGCATCACGAACTTGAACCACCGGACCATCAGTAATGAATAAACCACTCAATGCGACGGCTTCTGTTAAAGCACCACCGCCATTTTCACGAAGATCCACAATTAAAGCGCCAATTTTTTTCTTCTCAGCATCCACTAATAATTTTTTCACATCATCAGTTAAGCCAATATAGAAACTTGGGATTTTAATGACACCAACTGTTTCACCCTCTACTTTAGAAACAGTGAGTTTTGCTGCTTGGTCTTCAATACGTACTTTATCGCGAACTAAAGTGACAATACGGCTTTTTCCACCTTTTGCAGGTTCAATTTCAAGACGAACTTTTGTTCCTTTTTTACCTTTGATTTTGTCAACGATATCTTCTAAACGCCAACCGATAATATCTTCGATTTCGCCTTTTTCTTGGCCAACACCAATGATTTTATCGCCCGCTTGTAATTTTTTACTGCGTTCAGCCGGTGCTCCTGGCACTAAAGATTTGATGCTAGTTTCGTCATCTTCAGATTGTAATGTTGCGCCAATCCCTTCTAAAGAAAGGTTCATGCTTTCATTAAAGCTTTTTGCAGTACGCGGCGCAAGATAGCTTGTATGCGGATCGATTTCTCGAGCAAAGGCATTAATATAAATCTGAACAATGTCATCAGCTTTGGTTTGAGTTAATCGACGAATGGCTAAATTGTAGCGTTTAGTCAGTTTTTCTTTAATTTCAGGCCATTTTTTATCTTTTAATTTCAGGCTGATTACATCATTTTTAACACGTTGTTCCCAAAGCTTGTTTACTTCTTCTTCGCTTGTAGGAAAAGGTGCTTTTTCACGGTCAATCTCAATTTGATCATTACCTTTTAAATCAGGTTCTTGATCTAATAAAGATAATGCATAAGCATAACGTTCATAGCGACGTTTCATCATCAGATCGTAAATCGCAAATGCAGCTGAAAGATCGCCCTCATTAAGTTGATCATCTAATTTAGAACCATATTTAGCACGTAAATCATCAATATCTGATTTTAAAAAGGTGTTATGGCTGTAATCTAAACTTTTAATATAACGATCAAAAATCTTTTCGGAAAAGGCGTCATCAAGCTGGAATTTACGATAATGTGATTGTGTTAAACGTGTCGTTGCACGTTTTGTTGCTAACTGGTTTGCGTCAGTTGCGGAAGGAATCGTAATATCGCTTTGCTTTAATTTCGGCTGCACGGCAAATGTGTCAGACGAATGAAGAAATAACGCACCTAAAATTGCTGTCGCAATAAGACTTTTGGTTGTATGTAATTTCATTTAACCTTTCCCGATAAGAAATAAATTATTAGGCAAATAAACGATCTGCGGTGACAGTCATCACTAAACCATTCTCAAGTTCTACGCGTGCGCCATCTTTTTCCACATTTAATACGGTCGCATTTTTCGCTTGTTCTGCTACTTTCACTTTCACTTTGCTACCTGCAGAAAGTGTTGTGAAATCAACCGCACTTAGTTTTACTTGCGGGGCTTTTGGTTTGCGAGTTGCTTGATTTGAATTTGGTTTACGAGCAGGTCGTTTTTGTTGTGCTTTTTTGGCTGCTAATTCTGCTTTGCGTTTTTCTGCAAATTTAGCTTTTGCATCTGCTAATTGTTGAGTCGCATGAGAAACATGTTCTGCATCTAATACACCAGCAGGGTTGCCGTATAAATCCACACGCTCAGCACCTTCGCGGCAGCCGTGTAAATAGCGCCAGTTGGAGGTGTATTGACGTAAAGCCTGACGCAATTGAGTTTTGCTGACACGTTCATCATCTTTTAATGCTTCAGCAAGATCTTGGAAAAGACCAATTTTTAATGGTTTAGCTTCACCTTCTGCAATAAAGCAAAGTGGGAATTTTTCTACAAGATATGCAATGATAGCTTTTGTATCAGTTAATTTTTGAACGCCTTCAGCATTATTTTCAACTTGGGCTTCAACTTGAGAATCTGTCATTTCTGAGTTTTCCTAGGATAAAAAAATAAAAACTTGCACAGTTTACCGCACTTTTATAAGGATTGACAATGGTTGGACAGAATAATTCCGTTTCTAATTCTAATGAATAACTTCACAAATTCCCTTAATTCAGGCTAAAATAGTCCACTTTTATAATTTCTGAAAACATAATGACAAAAACACCTGATTTTACTCATGCCACTTATAGACTAGTGCGTTGCATAGGATGCGATGCAACGGTGTCTGTTTGTCGTCCGCAAGAAGGGGAATACGCGCAATGTCCGCGTTGCCATCATAAATTGCAATCAGGAAGTCGTTGGTCACTTAAACGTTGTTCATTAATCGCCCTTTCTATCTTAATTTTAATGCCATTTGCTTTAGGCTATCCTTTATTGAGCTTAGATTTACTGGGTACTAAAATTGATGCTTCTGTTTGGAAAGGAATTTGGAAAATGGCGGTGAGTGGTTATGCCTATACCGCATTTATGATTTTTATCTGTGCTGTTTTAATGCCTGTATCTTTTGCGATTTTAGTCATTATGTTGCAGCTTTCTAAATTACTCAAAATTAAGCCTCGTAATGTCTTATTATTTGTGGGATATATTAAGCCTTGGGTCATGTTTGACGTCTATTTAGTTGCACTGGGTGTCACCATGTTTAAAGTGCGTGAATATGCCACATTAGAAGTGGATGTGTATTTAATTGCTTTTGTTTTTACTGCACTTTTAACCACTTTATTGTTCATTAAAATTAATTTAGATGACTTATGGCATGATTTTTATCCCGAGCAGAAACCAGTTACCAAAAGTGATAAACCGTTAGAACTTTGTACAACCTGTGATTACACTTTTTTAAAAGAAGATCAACAATACGATCACCGTCATCGAGCAATTTGCCCACGTTGTGCATCGCTTATTGAAACACCTGATAGTATAAAATTACAACGTGTTTGGGCGACATTAGTGGCGGGTATTATCATGCTTTTCCCGGCAAACTTGCTCCCAATCTCTGGCGTTTATTTAACAGGAAGTTTGTCACAAGATACCTTGATGTCGGGCGTGATGTCATTTATAAGCATGGGCAGCTATTTTGTTGCTTTCGTGGTATTCTTCGCCAGTATTTTTGTGCCAGTAAGCAAAATCCTCATTATGTTGTATTTACTGGCAAGCGTGCATTTTAAATGGCGACATTCAATTAAATGGCAAATGCGGCTATTACATATCGTTCACTTTGTAGGACGTTGGTCAATGCTGGATCTTTTTGTGTTAGCTTTGATGATGTCTCTAGTGACACGCGGACAGATTATTAATTTTACTGTAGGCCCTGCCGCATTTTATTTCGGTGCAGCAGTGTTTTTAACTATGATTTCAACTTCTCAGTTTGATAGTCGATTAATTTGGAAAATTTATGACAGAAAACAATAAACCAGAATCTCAATCTATTGATGAGCAATATAACAATGTAGAAGCGTTATTACGTAAGAATAAACGCATCTCACCGTTTTGGTTGTTACCTTTTATTGCATTATGTATTGGTGCGATTTTATTTTTCCAAATTGTGCAAGAACAAGGAAAGATGATTACGATCACGTTTTCTAATGGTGCAGGGTTGGTTGCAGATAAAACACCGATTCGCTATCAAGGTTTGCAAATTGGTGTTGTGAAGAAGGTTAACTTTACTGACAATATGCAAAAAGTGAAAGTTGAGGCAAGTATTCATTCTGAAGCCACCGATGTGTTAAAGGAAAATACTAAATTTTGGCTTGTGCAACCGAGCGTATCTCTTGCAGGTATTTCAGGCTTAGATTCTTTGGTTTCAGGAAATTATATTACCCTCCAACCAGGTGATGGTGATTCAGAAGATGAATTTATTGCGGAAGAGCAAGGCCCTATTGCACAAGTCAATCCTGGCGATTTATTAATTCATTTAATTTCAGATGACTTAGGTTCAATTTCGATTGGTGCCTCTGTGTATTTTAAAAAAATGCCAGTCGGGAAAATTTATGATTACCGATTCAATAAAGACAATAAAGTTGAAATTGATGTGGTGATTGATAAAGCCTTCGCGCATTTTGTGAAGAAAGATTCACGTTTCTGGAATATTAGTGGTATCAACGCCAACATTAATGCATCAGGTGTGAATGTAGAGGTTGATAGTTTAAATGCAGTAGTGCAAGGTGCGGTATCATTCGATTCGCCATCAGATAGCCCACAAGCTGTGACTAATAGCCACTATACACTTTATTCTAATTTGCAAGCGGCTAAACGCGGGATTGAAGTTGAGGTGACCATTCCGGTGAGTGCTGGTTTAGATGCTGGTCAAACCTCGGTTTATTATGGTGACGAGCAAGTGGGCCTTCTTTCATCTTTAAGTGCGGACGAAAATAATGAAGAAATTTTAAAAGGCACATTATTAATCGATCCAAACCAAGCTAACCTCCTAAAAACGAATACACGTATTGTGTTAAAAAATCGTAAGTTAGATTTGGGTGATGTGGCTAATCCGAAAAAATTCTTCCGTGGAGATTATTTTGAAATTATTCCGGGTAGCGGAGAAAGCAAAACGCAGTTTGATGTGATTCGAGAACATGAGTTATTGCTCAAAGCACCGAATACTTTACTCTTAACTTTAACCGCACCAGAAACTTATGGGATTGCTGAAGGACAATCCGTGTTTTATAACAATATTGCTATTGGTCAAATTGTGAAGCAGCACTTAAATGTTGATGGCGTCAAATTTGAAGTAGCGATTGCGGCAGAATATCGCAATCTTATTCATGAAAATACTCAATTTGTGGCAGCCTCTAATTTTGATGTAAGTTTTGGTATAGACGGATTGCGTTTTGAATCAGCAACGCCATCAAAATGGCTACAAGGTGGGGTGAGAGTATTACCTAAAAAAGGAAGTGGCGCACCGCATTCTACCTATCCACTTTATAAGGATATTAGCAGTGCAGAAACAGGTGTTACGGGCAACTTAGTGAATCCAACGATTGTGTTACATTCCACTAATTTGCCAAGTATTAGTAAAGGTTCTGTGGTGCTTTATCGTCAGTTTGAAGTGGGTAAAATTATTAACGTAAGACCAAAAGCCAATAATTTTGATATTGATGTGTACATTTATCCGGCTTATCAAGATCTTCTAACAGATAAAAGCGTATTCTGGGTTGAAAGTGCAGCACAGATTGATATTACGCCGAAAGGCATTAGTATCCAGGCTTCACCGGTTGCTCGTTCATTAAAAGGCGCAATTAGTTTTGATAATACCGGGTCAGGCAAAAATAAAACACTTTATCCAAGTGAATTGAGAGCTAAATCAGCGGGGCAAGTGATTACGTTAATAACAGATGATGCAACCGCTTTAAGTAAAGGAATGAGCTTGCGTTATCTTGGTATGAATGTGGGGGAAGTTGAGCAGATTGCCCTTGATCAAAAAACAA
This sequence comes from Haemophilus sp. HMSC068C11, assembly GCA_905371285.1. Lineage (GTDB taxonomy): Bacteria > Pseudomonadota > Gammaproteobacteria > Enterobacterales > Pasteurellaceae > Haemophilus_D. The sequence continues at coordinate 14,294 of CAJPKS010000011.1, forward strand.
ATCGTATCACAGCAAAAGCATTAATTAACCCAAGTTATATGGGGATGATTGCAAAAGAAGGTACGGTATTTAAAGTGATTTCCCCACAAATCTCCGCGGGTGGAATTGAAAACTTAGATAGTCTTTTACAGCCTTACATTGATATTGAATTAGGTAAAGGTCCATCAAAAACGCAGTTTAATTTAGCGCAAACCGCACAACCTCGAAATAAATACAGCAATGGTGTGCCATTTATTTTGGAAACCAGTGATGCGATGAATTTAACAGAAGGATCACCTGTGCTTTATCGAGGTGTTGAAGTGGGAACCGTTCGTAAGTTTGAATTGAATTCTTTAGGCGATCGTGTGTTGGTACATATTGCGATTACACCGAAATATCAACATTTAGTACGTAAAAATTCAGAGTTCTGGGTTTCATCAGGTTATGATTTCAACCTTGGTTGGAAAGGCGCAGAGTTTAATACTGGTAGTGTACAACAATTGTTGAAAGGTGGAATTTCGTTCTCGACTCCATCGGGTACGATCGTTCAACCGCAAGCAACGGCAAATCAGCGTTTTATGTTGCAAGTGAAGAAACCAGCTGAAGCACCAACTTGGAATTCGGGTGCTTTACCGGCAAATCAATAAAACATAAAAAGAAATAACCGCACTTTTAAATCATCAAAGTGCGGTTGTTTTTTAGGTGCTTTGAGGAGTGTTATTGTCCCATATTTTTGACTGATTTTAAAAAGCCCTTGGCTGAAGTATAGACTTCATCTTTGCCCTGAGCATGTAAAATCATATCGGACATTTCACGGAATGCACCCTTCCCGCCGCCAAGTGAAAGTACATAATCCACAGTATTTTGCACATAAGGCGCAGAGTCTGCTACAGCAAAAGAAAGGCCACAGGTTGCAAAAGCAGGGAGATCGACGCTGTCATCACCAATATAGGCTGTTTGCTCTGCGGTAACTCCTGCTTGTTTCATGAGATCCAAACAAGCACTTTCTTTCTCAAGCTTGCCTAAAAAGAATAATCTAATTCCGAGATCACTAATTCGCTTACGCAGAATCGCCGAATCTCTGCCCGATAATACGGCGACTTGAATACCTGCATCCATCAACATTTTGACACCAAGACCATCACGAACGTGGAAACTCTTAATCGCTTCACCATTCGCATCGTAATGGAGTAGACCATCAGTTAATACGCCATCGACATCGGTGATGACCAATCTAATTTTCTTTAATTTTTCGTTAATCATTAGCTTGAAAACTCCACTAAGCCCACAACATTATTTTCATCATTGACCACAACAAGAGAGTGAATTTTCTTCTCTTTCATCAAGTCTTCTGCTTTCGCTAAGAATTCATTTTCATGAATCGTTTTCGGTGACGAGGTCATCAGTTCTTTCGCAGTCTTGTTAAGGGTATCTGCACCATTAGCCGTTAATGCTCGGCGCACATCACCATCGGTAATAATGCCTTTAAGTTGTTGGTTTTCCATCACTAATGCCACACCCATACGACCTTCATTCATAATGCTTAAACAATCAGTGAAGCTGGTATCTGGTGTCGTAATTGGTAGGCGAGTTTGCATTTGATCTTTCACTTTGCATAACAAACGACGACCAAGACTTCCACCCGGATGGAATTTCGCAAAATCAGCCGGTTGGAAATGGCGAGCAGTAATCAATGAAACCGCAAGGGCATCGCCTAAGGCTAAAGTGACTAACGCAGAAGTGGTTGGTGCGAGGTTGTTTGGACAGACTTCGCGTTCTACGGTGATATCTAAAACATAATCCGCATGGCGAGCAAGCGTAGAGTTTTTATTGCTGGTTAAAGCAATAATTTTATTGCCGAAGTTTTTCAAACTTGGAATGAGTTTATTTACATCATCGGTTTCACCGCTATAAGAAATCAGCATCACGATGTCGATCGGTTTTAACATACCTAAATCGCCATGAAAGGCTTCGGTTGGGTGAAGGAAGAAACTTGGCGTTCCTGTAGAAGCAAAAGTCGCCACCATTTTTTTGCCAATTAGCCCTGATTTACCAATACCACCGATAACTAAACGACCTTCGCAAGCAAGGATAAGATCCACAACTTGAGAAAACTCATCATCCAAACGTTGGCTTAGTTGTGCAAGCGCTTGGCTTTCGACAGAAAGGGTTTCTCGTGCGATTTGTAAATAATTCATAGGAGATCCTTATGATAGAAGTGCGGTTGAAAATAACCGTGTTTTATGGGGCTATTCTAACGGAAGTTATTAAAAATAAGAATGAAAATTTGACCGCCCTTTGAATTCCCCCTATACTACGCCGCGAGTTGGTTAGACAATCGCTGGTTTATTGAAGCCCTTAACCGTGTTCGCACGACCTAGTGGGACAAGTAAACGAGAGGAAAGTCCGAGCTACAAAGGGCAGAGTGCCGGATAACGTCCGGGCGGCGTGAGCCGACGACCAGTGCAACAGAGAGCAGACCGCCGTGAAAACGGTAAGGGTGAAAGGGTGTGGTAAGAGCACACCGTGCCGTTGGTAACAACGTGCAGCAAGGTAAACTCCACTCGTAGCAAGACCAAATAGGAACTCAATGGGTGGCCCGTCCAGAGTTCGGGTAGGTTGCTTGAGCGGCAGAGTAATTTGTCGCCTAGAGGAATGATTGTCCACGACAGAACTCGGCTTATCGACCAACTCAACAAATTCATTAAAAATGACCGCACTTTTGTTTTTTCGTTATCCTACTCGGGATAGAATGAATAAAAGTGCGGTCATTTTCTTTTGTGTTTTACCACAAGCTCATTTGTTCTAAATGGCTTTCTTCCGGTAACGTCACGTGTAACCCCACGAGACGAATAGACTTCCCCTGGCTACGTTGCCAAATTTGTTCCAGTAATTGCTGAAAGCTTTCTAACGATAAAGTGAAGCCAGTTTTTTCTAAGGTTGTGACCTGAAAATCTTCAAACTTTAATTTCACCCCAATTTTGCGAAAAGCGGTTAAGGGGACATTCGGCGCGCTTCGTTCAATACGGCGAATAAGCTCAGCATAGAGATTATCTAGCAGCGCTACACCTTGTTCGAGATGACGAATATTTTCGGATAAAGTGCGTTCTACGCCGATAGAT
>CAJPKS010000012.1:0-15981 GCA_905371285.1 Haemophilus sp. HMSC068C11
GTGCGGTTTACTTTTATAGGCTAATAAAGTGCGGTCAGTTTTAACAACATTTACAACCAAACAAAATAAGTCATACTGCCGATGATGGCGATACAGAATAGATTGAGAATCAAACCGACTTTGGCCATATCGAGTTGTTTCACATTTCCTGTTGCAAACACGATAGCATTAGGCGGTGTAGCGATTGGCAACATAAATGCACAACTTGCCCCACAAGCGATAATTGCGGCTAAAGCAATAGGCGGTAAATTCATAGATTGAGCCACTGAAATCACAATTGGCATAATCAACGCTGCACTGGCGGTATTCGATGTAAATTCCGTTAAGAAAATAATAAATGCCGTCATCACAAAGCAAAGTACCCAAAGTGGTTTGGTTTGCACAAACTGAACGATACTATCCGCCATAATCTTACTGGCACCAGAATCTTTCATCACGATACTGAGTGTTAAACCACCACCGAATAAAACGAGCACGCCCCATTCAACACGCTCTTGAATTTCTTTCCAACTCGCGACACCTGAAACACAAATAAAGATCACAACGCATAGTGCAATCACGGTATCAAAGTTTTCGATTTTTTTCGGCAATTCAAGGAAAGCCGTAATCCATGGGTTTAAGAGAGAGCTGAAAAGTAACATAATCGCCATACCGATAAAGATCATTAAGGTAATGATATTTTTTCGATTAAAGCTGACTTTCTCAAGTGATGGATTAAAATCCACAGAAAAGTCTGGACGTAAAATCACCCATAAAGAAAAAATCATTGAAGGCACAAGCAGTACCATCACTGGGAAACCGTAGCCTAGCCATTCCGTAAAGGTCACTTGAATTTGAGATGCCAAAATGGCATTCGGTGCACTTCCCACCAAGGTACCAATACCACCGATACTAGCACTAAATGCCATGCCTAACAATACAAAGGCGTACAACCGATGGTTTTTCTCTGCATTGATACCTTTTAACATCCCCATCGTGAGCGGTAACATCATCGCCGCCACAGCGGTGTTGTTAATCCACATAGAAAGGAATGTAGTTACGGTGAAGAGGTAGGTAATAGAAAGTTTTAAGTTTCCTTTGGCCAAACGAATAATGTAATTCGCAATAATCTTATCTAGATTCTGAATTTGCAACACCGCAGCCACCACAAATCCCCCAAAGAACATATAAATAATTGGGGTAGAGAATGGTGCGAGCGCTTTTTGTGTATTAATCAAGCCTAATCCTATGGCCACGACAGGCACCATAAGGGATGTCACGGTAATATTAAAGGCTTCCGTTAACCATAAAATACCAATAAAAATAAGCAAGGCTAACCCGCGATTCTCTTGAGCAGAAAAGGGCAATATTTTGATTAACACCAACATGAAGACAAAGTCTAAGGCAAGAATAATGAGACTTTTATATTTAGAGAGAAAGGTTTGTTGAGTTTGCATATACAATCTCCTATAAAACGATAGGGGAGATTATTAATTAGCATTTAACCGAAAAAATTGAAACATATATTTAACAAATTTGTGATGCGCTTCAAACTATTTTTGTATAAACAACAAACCGCACCTAAAAGTGCGGTCTGTTTTGCTTTCGTTTTTTATTGTTGCATACGAGCTTGAATACGTTCTGGCAATCTTAATCCAACGAGAGCAACAAGGACAATTGTCCAGAATAAAGTGACATACACAAGGGCTGAACCAAGTCCCACTCTTTCGCTAAGTGCGGCGGCAATTACAGGAGACACCCCACCACCGATCGCAGCGAAGTTATAGATGAAACCAATACCTGTGCTTCGCATTTCGGCCGGGAAGAAAGTCGCCATATATTTTGGCACTAAACCGGCAATCCCTAAGTTAGTTGCAAGTAAGAAGAAGAGCAATGCACCAAGGGCTAACACATTATTTTCTGGCAAATAGAATACTGGGAAGAGGAAGAAAAGTGATAACAATAAGCTATATACAAAGGTTTTCTTCTCACCCAATTTATCCCCGATAAAGCCTGCAATTAAGGTACCGATGAGGATACCAAAGCCTGCCCAGAACATCAGTGATTTCACATTTTCAGCATAGCCGTTTTCTTTTAGGTAAAGTGGAAGCAAGCCCACTACCGGCCAGTTTACGGAGAAAATTGAATAACAAACTAAGAAAATAATTAAGGTGATTGGTAATTGTTTTTTAGTGAACAGGTCAGTAAGTGGAACTTTATTCACTTTACCCGCTGCTTTCGCTTGTGCCCATTCTTCACTTTCAGGGGCATGACGACGAACATAGAGTACTAAAGCTACCGGTGCTAAACCAATAAAGAAAGCCACACGCCAGCCATAAGCTTGTGCAACCCAAGGAATCACTTGAGAAGCAAGAATATTACCGATGGAGAAGCCACTCACTAAGAATGCACTGGCTTTTGTACGTAAATGTTGTGGCCAGCTTTCAATGGCATAAGAGGAAGAACAAGCATATTCACCTGCCATCCCCATACCGATAATCATACGGAAGATGAAAAGCCAAATATAACTGGTGGATAAACCGCACAAGAATGTCCCGACGGAATACGTAATAATGGAAACAATCATTGCTAAACGACGACCATATTTATCGGCAAAGCTACCAAAAATCGCCCCACCTAATGGACGCGCCACGAAGGCTGCAAGTAATAATGTGGATGTTTCCGTTGTGCTCATGGCGAATTCTTTTTGAATATCCAAAAGCACGTAAGTGATAAGCATATAATCGAAGCCATCAAAAACATAACCTAACCAAGCCGCAAATAACGCTTTCTTTTGCGTAGGACTGACTTCTTTATACCATGGTAATGATGTTGCCATAACAACCTCCCTTCCTTGTATTTGAGAATTTTGTGGTATAGATCACAGAATTTAAAATCACTGCTAATTTCTGCTTGCATAAATAAAGATAAGACGTATGATGTCTTATGTCAATTAGAGAGAATGAGAGCTGGATCACAAATTCAGAAAATAGATTAGAAAATGAGAACAGAAATGAAAAAAACAAGTAAAAAAGAAGCAAGTCTCGTTTTGCAGGATAAAATCAAATCGCTCATCATTAAACAAAATCTTAAATCCGGCGATTTGATGCCAACAGAAAATGAACTGATTGAACAGCTTGGGGTGAGCCGCTCCAGTTTACGTGAAGCCATTAAATCTTTAGAGGCGCTACATATTTTAGATATTCGCCATGGCGTCGGCACCTTTGTGAGTGAATCCTCTCTTGTGCCAATGATTCGCGGATTAAGTTTTCACACCCAACTGAATTTGCATAATGATCATAATCAGCTGATTAATATTTTGGATATTCGGGAAATTTTGGAATACGGTTTTGCCCCGATGGTTTTAGGAAAAATTAGCCAAGAACAGACCGCACTTTTGCAAAAATCAGTAGCAAATATGGAAAAAAATGCACGAGAACAAAAGTTTTCGCCTAAAGATGAATACCACATTCATTTAAAACTTTATGAGCCATTAAATAACCCATTACTGATTCAATATTTAGATGCGTTTTGGCAAATTTATCAACAAGTAGAAAAAGGCTTACCGCCACCAATACTTTCTCCTGAAAAATTAGCCATGCAACACCGTGAATTAATTGATGCCGTGGAAGCGCATGATTTGGTACGCATGCAACGCGCGATCTTGCAATATTTCCAAAGTATTCGCCAACGCTTACAACAAGGAGGGCATGATGCAAACTAATGGATTAAACGTTGCCTTAATCGGCTGCGGCTTTTTTGGCGTTCAGTTGGCTTCTGCATTTGACAAAGCCCAAGCAAACTTAATTGCGGTGACCGATATTAACCCTTCTCTTGCACAAAAACTCGCCGACCAATACGGCAGTAAAGCCTTTTTTAGTGTAGAAGAAATGTTGGCAGAAACCAAACCTGATTTAGTGGTTATCGCCACCCCAAACTATGCCCATTATTCCCCAGCTATCTTAGCGTTAAATGCTGGCTGTCATGTCTTTATTGAAACGCCTTTTACCTTAAGCTCTTCTCAAGGCCAACATTTACGTCGCCTTGCAGAAGAAAAAGGTAAAGTCATTTTTGTGGGCCATTTAGAACGTACGTTACCTGGCATGTTGAAAGTCAAAGCAGCTTTAGAACAAGGAAAATTAGGCCGCATTACCGTAGCTCGAGCCATGCGTCAGCGTTGGATTGAAAACCTACCAAACAAAGAATGGTGGAAATTAGATGCCAATCTTACGGGCGGCGAGCTTTTCCACCTCATTCACGAACTGGATTTACTCTGTTGGTTATTAGGCGATATTGAGGCTGTTTTTGCTCAAGCGGCTAATCAAGCACATCACGATACGCCAGACAGCCGTGATGTGTTGCAGTTGCTATTACGTTTTAAAAATGGCGTATTAGGTTCGCTCGAAATGGGCACTGCTTATCGATTACACCAATGGGGCATTCAAATTCATGGTGAAAATGGTGTGATTGAAGTCAATTTCTTTACCTCAAGTGTCACATTTAATTATCTAGATGGAAAAATAGAACACGTTGATTTATTTGATGAATTTGAGGCTGATTTATCTTTACGCGAAAGTGCAAAAGGCACTCAGCAATATAATGTCACCCACGCACCTTGCCAACTTTGGTTAAGCCGAGCGGCTGAAATCGAAGTACAAAGCGTGGTGGAGCACTTAACGCAAGGAAAAACCAGCCCATTAAGTCTATGTTTAACTGAAGCCATCGAAGTTGCCGAAGCAGCGAAGCAATCCATGGTAACGGAAAAACAAATCTCAGTGAAAAAATAAGGAGTTTATTATGATGCGATATGGTGTTGTTGGCGTTGGCTATTTTGGTGCGGATTTAGCCCGTTTCATGAATGAATTTGATGATGCACAGATTACAATGGTATACGACCCTGAAAATGGTGAAACCATTGCTCAAGAATTACAATGCGTAGCGGCAAAATCTCTTGAAGAATTAGTCACTTCCCCTGATGTGGATTGCGTGATTGTTGCCACCCCAAACTACTTACACAAAGAACCGGTCATCCTTGCAGCAAAAAACAAAAAACACGTTTTCTGTGAAAAACCAATCGCCTTAAGTTATCAAGACTGTGACGACATGGTGCGCGCTTGCGAAGAAAATGGCGTCACCTTTATGGCTGGCCATGTGATGAACTTCTTTAACGGTGTTCACCATGCCAAAGAATTAATCAACCAAGGCGTGATCGGTAAAGTACTTTATTGTCACACCGCACGTAACGGCTGGGAAGAACAACAACCGACTATCTCATGGAAAAAAATCCGTGAAAAATCTGGCGGCCACTTATATCACCATATTCACGAATTAGACTGCGTACAATTCATTATGGGGGGCATGCCAAAAACTGTTACCATGGCAGCCGCCAATGTTGCACACAAAGGCGAAAACTTTGGTGATGAAGACGATATGATTTTTGTCACCATGGAATACGATGATAATCGCTTCGCTGTTCTAGAATGGGGTTCCGCTTTCCGTTGGGGTGAACATTATGTATTAATTCAAGGAGAAAAAGGCGCGATCAAACTTGATATGTACAATACCAAAGGCACCCTTCGCGTGGATGGAAAAGACACCTATTTCCTCATTCACGAAACCCAAGAAGAAGATGATGACCGTACCCGTATTTACAACAGCACAGAAATGGACGGTGCGATTCAATACGGTAAACCAGGCAAACGCACACCGCTCTGGTTGAGTTCTATCATGAAAAAAGAAATGCGTTATTTAAACGATATTCTCCATGGAATGGAACCAACTGAGGAATTTGTAAAATTACTTACTGGTGAAGCTGCCCGTGCCGCCATCGCCACAGCCGATGCTTGTACCCGTTCTCGTTACGAAAACCGCAAAGTTGATTTATCAGAAATCATCGGTAAATAAAAATAACGTAAAAATTAACCGCACTTTGGTTACCAAATCAAAGTGCGGTTATTTTTTACATGTTTTTGAAGAAACTTACGGCGATAACCGCTCTCTTTCCCATTTCCCCTCATTGTATAAATAACAAATTCGGTCATGTAAACGACTTGGGCGACCTTGCCAGAATTCAATGCGATCAGGAATCACAAGATAACCGCCCCAATGTGGTGGGCGTGGGACATTTAATGGGTGTTTTGCTGCAATCAGAGCAGCTTTTGCTAATAAAGATTTGTGACTAGAAATGACCGCACTTTGCTCGCTGGCCCAAGCGCCAATTCGGCTGGTGTAAGGGCGCGTTGCAAAATATTCATCTGATTGTTCAGGCGAGATTTTTTCAGCTTTACCCTCAATACGCACAGAGCGTTCTAATTCAGGCCAAAAGAATGTTAGGGCAACGAAAGGATTATGCTCTATAGCGCGACCTTTTCGGCTGTGATAATTCGTAAAAAATACAAAGCCTTGTTCGTTCACTTCTTTCAACAGCACCATTCGACTTGTTGGCCGACCATCTTCATTGACTGTCGCAACATTAACACCTGTTGGCTCGTTTACTTTGGCAGTAATCGCTTCGTTGAGCCATTTTTCAAATTGTTTTATGGGATTGGGATCGCAATCATGCTGAGAAAGCGCCTGTTTGCAATAATCCTCACGAATATCATGTAAGTCCATTTTCTTTCTCCTTTTGCTTGAAAACAAAAAGCCCTTGCAACTGCAAGGGCTAGTATAGTCCGTTAATTATTTACCATCAACACTCACACCATAAAATGCATCGTAGCCGAATGGACTTTGTACGTAGCCTTTTACGCGAGGGCTAAGTGGTGCGAAACCAACAGAGTGCGCAACAGGAATCCATGGTGCTTGTTCATGGAAAATCACTTGTGCTTGTTTATAAAGCGCTGCGCGCTCATCTTTATTGGTTAAGCCAATCGCTTTATCTAATAGGGCATCAAATTCTGCATTTTTGAAACGAGCAAAGTTTGAGTTACCCGCGTTAGCACTTGCAAGTAATGGAGAAAGGAAGTTATCTGGATCACCGTTATCACCTGACCAACCGAAGATACCTGCCGTTAATTCACCTGCTTTAGCACGTTTTTGATAGTCTGCCCATTCAAACGTTACTGGATTTGCTTTTACACCAACTTTTGCCCAATCAGCCATCACAAGTTCAGCCATACGTTTTGGATTTGGGTTAGACGCACGCACCACTGGTTGAATCCAGAAGTCCGTTTCAAAACCGTTTGGATAACCTGCTTCCGCTAAAAGCTGTTTCGCTTTCTCTGGATCATACGGATAATCTTGGATTTCGTCGTTATAACTCCAAATTGTTGGTGGTAATGGGTTTTTCGCTGCAGTACCTGCACCTTGATAAACCGCTTCAATAATTGCTTTTTTATCTACAGCATAGTTTAATGCTTGACGCACTTTCACGTTATCAAACGGTGCTTTTTCCGTATTGAATGCGATATATGCCACGTTCAAACCTTTTTGTTCCAAAAGCTGTACTTTTGGATCAGTTTTCATTTTGGCTAAATCCGCCACATTCGGGAAGAGAATTAAATCACAAGAACCCGCTTGTAACTTCGCATAACGTGTAGTCGCATCGGGTACGATGCTAATCACTAAACGATCAAGTGGTGTACGACCTTTCCAATAGGTTTCATTTGCCACGTATTGTGCCGCTTGGTCAGTTTTGTAATCCACAAAAATAAACGGACCTGTCCCAACCGGTTTGTTATCGATTGTTTCTGGTTTTCCTGCTTTTAACATCGCATCTGCATATTCAGCGGAATAAATAGAGATAAAGTCCATACCCAAACTTGCTAAGAAAGTCGCATCTTTTTTATTCAAAGTAATACGAACGGTATTGTCATCCACTTTCTCAACTGATTTTAATAAATCTGGGAATTTCATCGCTTTGAAATACGGATAAGTCCCTTTTGATACATTATGGTAAGGGTGGTTAGGATCCAACTGACGTTGGAAAGAAAAGACCACATCATCCGCATTAAAATCACGTGTTGGCGTAAATTCTTTTGTCGTATGGAATTTCACCCCTTTACGCAAATGGAACGTATAAGTTAAACCATCATCACTGATCTCCCAACTTTCAGCCAATGCCGGCTCAAGGTCAGTCGAACCTTTTTTGAACTCAACCAAACGGTTATACACTTGTTGTGAACTCGCATTGTAGGATGTGCCTTCCATTACCAATGCAGGGCTAAAGCTAAGTGGTGCTTTCGCTGTACAGTACACAAATGTGTTATTACCTAAAGGTTTTGCTGTTTCTGCTTTCGCATTTTCTTTTGCCGCAGAACCAGATTGATCACAAGCCGCTAAAAACAAACTAGCAGCGATAAGAGTTAAGGTCGCTTTTAATTTCATAAGTTTTCCTTCTTTAATCGGGCAAAACACCCAAACATGAATATAAAATTTTACCTAAGATATAAGCAAATCAAACTTTTACGAAATAAGAAAAAGATCTTTCTTATAACAAATTAGACTAAGGCATTCAATATCAGCGTTTTTTCCGTAAATGATCCCCGTCTGTTTTACGTAAATAACTCAATATCCAAACTAATGCAATAGCAAAAACAGAAGTGGTCAGAAACGTATAACTGAAAGCATGTTGTAACGCTTCACCTTCATTACCAATAAATTGACGGTATAACGTCAAAATAATAGATGCCACAGCGATACCAAATCCAATACCCACTTGTTGCACAATACTCAGCACCGTTGAGCCTACACCGCTTTGAGCCTGTGATAGATCGCCAACAGTAAGTGTGTTAATTGAGGTAAAAATCATCGACATACAGGCACCATACCACATCAGATTACATATAATCCATGTCGTTGATGATGAGGTATCAAGCCATGACATGGAAACCGTTGAACCTGCCATTAAAAGTGACGATAAAATTAACGTGGTTTTATAACCTAAGATATTTAAGATATGCCCAATAAAACGTTTAAATACGACAGACATTAGCGCAATAGGTGCAAGCAACCAACCTGACATTTCTGCAGAATAACCAAAGGAAAGTTGGAACATTAATGGCAATAAGAACGGCACTGCCGAGCCAGAAAGACGGATAAAAATATTGGCTGCAATGCCTAATCGGAATGTTCTTGTATTGAAAAGAGATAACGGCAAAATAGCACGATCATTACCTTTTGCATAAAAATAATAGGCCACCAATAATGCAATACCAATCGACAATGCACTATATGTAGTCATATTGTCACGGTGACTTTCGCCCAGTAAATCAAGTCCGAGCGTTAAACCGACTAAACCAAATGCAAAGAGTAAAAATCCTGTCCAGTCTAACTTACTCGCATTACCCTTATGATTTCCCATCACTTTAGCGGCAGCCCAGAAGCCTAACATGCCAATAGGAATATTGATTAAGAAAATCCAATGCCATGACGTATGCACTACAAGCCAACCACCTAAAATCGGGCCAAGAATCGGGCCGATAAGTCCTGCTGTAGCCATTAAATTCCAGGCATTAATTAATTGATTTTTCGGTACGGTTTGAATAATCGCAAGGCGAGCGACGGGCATCATAAATGCTCCGCCAATACCTTGGAGAATCCGTGCAAGCACAAGGGTCTCGAGAGACGTTGCCATCGCACAAGCCACCGAGCCGAATACAAAGGTAAAAACAGCAGAGCGGAAAACCGTAAGCGTACCAAATTTCGCTGCCGCCCAAGCGGTTAAAGGAATAAATAAGGCAACGGCAAGAGAATAGGCGATAATCGCCATTTGCATTTCAAAGACAGGAGTTTGCAGATCTGTTGCGATGGTGGGTAAGGCAGTATTTAAAATAGTCGCGTCCAAACTTTGCATAAACAAAGCCATGGAAGCCACCCAAGCCAGCCCTTTATAATGCTGACGTTCTATTACTGCGTCTTTTTCCACCATTGATAAATAAACTCTGCGATCTGTTCAATGTGATTAATATCTAATAAAGTGCGGTCAGTTTCAAGCGAATAATCTGTTGCTAAAGCCAACACGTTTTCATCTAATTCCGGCAATGGTTTTGTCATCTCTTGTCGATGCAATAGAATCTTTGGAATGGGTTCTTGTTTAAATCCTTCCACCAAAACTAAATCCGTTAAATGACGATCAAATTGTTGACTTAAATAGGCTAATGAAACTGGTTCTTGAGGGGTTTCTGTCATCAACGCCCAGCGAGTATCACAAGCCATAATAACTTGCGCAGACCCCGCCTCTTTCATTCGCCAACTGTCTTTTCCTTCTTTATCCACATGAGCGTTGTGATGGCTGTGTTTAATCACTGAAACACGTAGGCCTTTTTTAATTAATTGAGGAAGCAATTTTTCCAGCAATGTGGTTTTGCCACTACCGCTGTAACCTGTGATGCCAAGAAGAGGAAGGGGATTATTCATTGTAAAAACCTTAAGAAAAATGACCGCACTTGATAAAACAAAACCCCGCAGGACGGGGTTTAGCTATCAAAATCCATTAGGTGAAGAAAGTATAGCAAGGGGAAACAAAATAGCAACTTTCTCACTGCTACTGAATTATTTTAGGAATGTTACACCTTGTACAATTCGTTTCGCTGCGGCAATTGGAAGCTGTCCGATAAAGGTAATTTCTTTATCGCCTATGACTTCACTGTAAATCGTGTAAGCCCCTTGTTTCCACGTGTTTTCTTTTGCAGCGGTGCTATCCGCTTTATTGATATAAAGTGTGAAAGTGAAAAGACCGTCACTAAATAACGCATTTTCAATCACTTCACCGTCTATCACATCTTGATTTTGACGAATTAAATCAAACCCTTGCGGTAACCAATCTGTTTTCCAATTGATTGAAAGCGATGATTCTTGTTTTCCTTCATTTAAAAGTGGCGGCACTGATACCTTATTAAGGTAATCGGTTAAACCACGTAGACGATCATCGATATATAACGTCACCACACGGAACTGATCCAATAACTTGCCTTCACGATCAAGCATATCGCTACGCAATAACAAACCATTTTCTTCATCTAAGAAAACGAGGTATTGATAGCGAAAATCGTCTTTGGGCACAATACGAATAGTATCAACGAATCGGCCTGCAATTCGGTCTTTTCCAAGCTTAATAAAATCATAATTCTGACTCAGCTTGCTAAAATCAGTACGAATCACTGCTGGAAGCGCATCCACAATCTCACCACTGTTAATCGTGAAAGCACGTGAACCTGGCTGGAAATAGCTGACTAAATTACCGCGTTGGATGATTTCTTGCTGTTCACCATCTAATGTCACCAACTGCGCATACACTTTTTGCCCTTGCTTAATATGACGATAACGGAATGAGTCCATATTTGTTGGCGTAGTTTGCACAAAAGCAAGCTCATAGTTTAAATCTCGCATCGCTTGCGACATTTTATTTAATGACTGGATTGGCTCTTCTGCAAATGCCGTAAAAGGCAATAAGAATAAGCCTAAAAGAGCGGTTAATTTGAGAGACGTTTTTTTCATAAATAAATCAATTGATCCATAAAAAAATTCACCACGCCTAAGGTGGTGAATTATCGATTAATTGCTGTAATTATTTCGCTTGGTTGCTACCCACATTTAAGCTATCTGCATGCATACGACGCTGTAATTCATAGTTTTGTAACATCGTACCAATACGGCGATTTTTTTGTTCAACCTGTTCCGAAGTGGCTACATCTTTGGTCGGAGCGTTGTAACTTACTTCTTGAACTGAACTGTTAAATGGTAAGGTTTGTAAAACAGGGTTTTCTGGTGTAACCGACGTGCTTTTCGCATTAAATGATTGCACACCTACTACTGCCACTAAACACACACCTGCAGCCACCGCAATTTGTGTCATTGGTGCAAAGAATGCTTTTAATTTTTGCACGAATGGTAAGCTGTCTGCTTCTTCTGGTGTTGGTTGAGAAACAGTAATCTCAACGTGTTTTACTTCTTCTAATTCAATTAAATCAGCCATTTTCGCGGTAAAATCAGCACCTAATAATACTGGTGACTCTTTACGCATAACTGCTCTTACTGTGTGATACGCCGCCCAAGACTCTTGTGAATCTTTATCCTGACAAAGTTGTTCTGTCAACTCGGCACTGACTTCTTCTCCATCCATATAGGCTGAAAGTAACTCTTTTTGCATTTTATAAACTCCGACTTTATTTTAACGTTGCATAAGCGGTTGTATTTTGTTCTCAATCACTTCCCGAGCACGGAAAATGCGAGAACGTACAGTGCCTACTGGGCAATCCATTATTTCTGCGATTTCTTCATAGCTTAACCCTTCAAGCTCACGCAAGGTAATCGCGGTTCTTAAATCTTCTGGCAAACTGTGAATGGTATCGAATACCACTTTTTCTAATTCGCTAGATAACATTTCATTTTCAGGGGTATCTACATCACGTAGATGGGTTCCCACATCGTAGCTTTCGGCATCTTCAGCCAAAATATCTTCGCTCGGTGGACGGCGCCCCTGTGCCGTTAAGTAATTCTTTGCCGTATTAACGGCAATTCGATATAGCCAAGTGTAGAATGCACTATCGCCCCGAAAGGATTCAATGGAACGATAGGCCTTAATAAAGGATTCTTGTACAACATCTGGAATGTCGTTATGAGAAATGTAGCGGGTTAAAAGTCCGGCTACTTTATTTTGATAACGAGAAACCAATAAATTAAAGGCTTTTTTATCGCCTTGCTGCACTCTTTCTACCAAAGCCTGATCTGTTAGCTGTTCAGCCATATATCTCCTATGCTACGTCTAACACGCCTTCATATATTCAAGACAGCAAGCTATTGTTGCTTTATCAGACAGAGTTAAAATTGAAAAGTTCCTTATGTATAAAAAATTTCAAAAAAATTAACGGACATTCGTTTTCTGCACATCTTGGATATATTCAACCATCGCTTGCACTTCGGCATCGTCTGATTGACTGCCATTAAAAAACCACGAAAAAAGTTGTAAATCCGTGGCGGCAAGTAAACGAATAAAAATATCTTTTTTGTCGTCAGTCAGTTGGTCAAAATGCGCTTTATAAAAAGGCATGATGATTTTATCCAACTCAAGCATACCTCGACGACAATCCCATTCAATGCGGAGTTTATTGTATTTATCCATAATTTCTCCCTAAATCATTGTAATTATACCTGATAAATGAAAAGTGCGGTTAAAAATTACCGCACTTTTTAATCAAAGAATTGATTATTCTGTCGCCTTCGGCTTAATCACCGCATAAACCACGCCGGTTAATAATGCCCCCGTTGCAATTGCACCTAGGTAGAGCAATGGTTCTGAAACAAACGGAATCACAAATAAACCACCATGTGGTGCTTGCAGAGAAATATTTAATGCCATTGAAATCGCACCGGCAGTTGCACCACCGATCACCGAGCTAATAATCACACGTAATGGATCGGCAGCCACAAACGGCAATGCCCCTTCAGAGATAAAGCATAACCCCAAGACAAAAGAGGCCTTGCCTGCATCACGTTGATTGCTGGTAAATTTACTGCGCGCAATCCAAGTTGCAATCGCCATCCCAATTGGTGGCACCATACCAGCCGCCATAGCGGCAGCCATTGGTGTATGAACTTGAGAGGCTAACATTCCTACAGAAAAAGTATAAGCCGCTTTGTTTACTGGACCACCCATATCAATACACATCATGGCACCGATAATCGCGCCTAACACCATCGCATTGACTTCCCCCATGGATTTTAACCAATCGCTTAAGGTGGTCATTATTTGTGAAACCGGAGGGTTAATCACATAAATCATGGCAAGACCAACAATCAAGGTACCAAAGAGCGGGAGAATTAGAATCGGTTTTAAGGAAGTTAAACTTGCCGGCAATTTAATGGTTGCATTTAATCCTTTCACTACATAACCCGCTAAGAAACCCGCGATAATACCACCTAAAATCCCTGCGCCCGCCGTGGTGGCTAACATACCGCCAATAAGACCTACTGCAAGCCCCGGACGATCTGCGATAGAAAAGGCCACATAGCCGGCAAATACCGCAATCATCAGATGGAATGCGGCGCCACCGCCGATATCCATTAAGGCTTTTGGAATACCATGAAAAATTGTTTCATCTTTGAAGGCTTCGATACCAAACATAAAGGAAATCGCGATTAATAAGCCACCGGCAACCACCAATGGCAACATATGCGATACACCGGTCATCAAATGTTTGTAAACACCTTTTTTCTCACCACTTTCTTCTGATTTCTCAGAAGATTTTGCTGAGCCACCTTCGTAAATTTTCGCTTCTTTAAATGCCTTATCGAATTCCTGTGCTGTTTTCTTTAAAGCCAAACCAGTCGAAGTACGATACATCGGTTTTCCTTGGAATTTATCTAACGGCACATCAATATCGGCCGCAACAAAGACTAAATCTGCCGCAGCGACTTCTTCAGGGGTAATTTCATTACCTGCGCCCACTTGGCCACGCGTTTCGACTTTTACCTGCCAACCTTGTTTTTTAGCATAGGTTTCGATGGCTTCAGCAGACATAAAGGTATGCGCAACTCCTGTCGGACAAGCTGTAACCGCGACGATATTTTTAACGCCAGAAACGCTACCAAATCCAACCGCACTTTGAACTGGTTGAACATAGTCTACTGCTTGATTAAGTGCATTCGTCAGCGTGACTTCAGGTGAAGCAATCGCCGCATCTTCATTGGCTAAAAAGACTTTTTTTGCCCACAAGTTCAGCAGAGTTTGGCAAACTAGATCCGAAAACAATCACTAAATCCGCCTCTTTGGCTTGTTCAACCACAATATGATTGGCTTTTTTCGCTACCACGCTCAATGCTTGGCGAAGTAAATAGGCTTTTGCCGCACCAATTTGCGGAGATTGAGTTAAAAACAAATTCATTACATTATCCTTCAATCACAGAAATTTTGACATTCGCCAGAATTGGCTCAAGCAAGGCGATATCACTCACGCCCACATTGCTTTGTGAAACGGCAAAAGCAGAAACAGCACTCGCAAACGCTAAGGTTTCCGCTTGAGACAAGCCTTTTTCGATACCATAAATTAAGCCAGCCACCATAGAATCGCCTGCGCCTACAGTGCTCACCACATTTTCACATTTAGGTGGTTGAGCTTGAATCACAGCTTGATCGCTCAGCCATAAAGAACCGTTCGCACCCATCGAAATAATGACGTTAGCAATGCCTTCTGCTTTAAGTTTTTTGGCCGCTGCAATAATTTCATCAAGAGAATTTAACGGATGACCAATCCAAGCTTCCAATTCGCGATGATTTGGTTTCACCAACCAAGGGCTAGCTTTTAACCCTGCTGTAAGTGCCGCATTACTGCTATCTAATACGACTTTCACACCAGCTTGATGCAACTGATTAAGCCAATCCGCAAATAATTCAGGACTCACACCCCGCGGTAAACTGCCACATACCGCAACGATGTCAAAGTTCTGACAATACGCTAATGAATCTGCTGTAAATTGCTGCCAAGCTTCTGGAGTGATTTGATAACCTAAGAAATTTAAATCTGTTACATCCGCTTCGGTTTCTGTAATTTTTACATTAATACGGGTTTTGCCTGCAACACGA
Source organism: Haemophilus sp. HMSC068C11 (assembly GCA_905371285.1). Lineage (GTDB taxonomy): Bacteria > Pseudomonadota > Gammaproteobacteria > Enterobacterales > Pasteurellaceae > Haemophilus_D. Next base: position 15,500 of record CAJPKS010000012.1, read on the forward strand.
TGGAATTTGTCTTCTAATCCTTGTTTTTTAAATAGTGTTTCGAAATCACCGACGTTATCTTCCCCTAAGAAGCCACCAACGGCCACCTCTACGCCCAAATCTTTTAATACCTTAGCGACATTAATGCCTTTGCCTGCAGGGAAAATACCGAGCGTTTCAACGGTGTTCACTTCGCCGATTTCAATACGAGGCAAACGCCCAACTAAATCATAAGCGGCGTTTAAGGTAATTGTTGCTACTTTTGCCATCACTTACCCCCGACCTTCGCCTAAACCACTTTCAATGACTGCACCAATACCCTCAATCGCTTGCTGAGCTTCTTCACCGCTCGCCACAAAACGTAGGCGGTGACCTTTCACGACACCGAGTGCCACAATTTTCATCAAACTTTTCGCGCTGACTAATTGGGTGTTACGATCTAAGTTTTGTACCGCAACCGACGCATTATATTTTTTCACTTCATTAACAAGCACCGCACTTGG
>CAJPKS010000013.1:0-15902 GCA_905371285.1 Haemophilus sp. HMSC068C11
AAATAAATTTGTCGCCATTATCGCCATCGGTTAATAGTCTTTCGCCTTTATTAGAAAATATAGCAAAGGCTAGAGCATCATTATCGTAATGACGTTTCTGTGATTTAAATCCACCACGTGGAAAGTTCGCATTTTCGCCCAATAATACATTTTTCAAATCAGAAGCTGCCAAACGCTCGGCAAAAAGTACTTGTTGTGCATTAAACACATCTTTGACTTCTTTTTTAACAACCGTCCAAGCAACAGCCGTGGCAACGCACCACACACAAAGTGCGGTCAAACTTAAACCGATTAAGAGACGGAAACTCAGTCGTTTATTTTTCATTAACTTGTCCTAAAGCATAGCCTACGCCATGTACCGTACGAATAAATTGCTTACCCAGTTTTTGACGTAAATTATAAATATGTACGTCCAATGCACCGCTACTTAATTCTTCATCCCAATTTGACAGTTTTTCTTCAATAGTCGCACGTGAAAGCACTCGTTCTTTATTCAGCATAAAAAGCTCGAGTAATTTATATTCACGTCCAGTTAATGTAATTTCATCCTCATTCAACCAAGCCTTACGCTGTGCAGGATCGAGTTTGACATTGCCATGCTCAATCTGTGGTTTAACTTGCCCATAACGACGACGAATTAATGCTTGCAATCGCACCACCACTTCAGCCAAGGCAAAGGGTTTGCAAAGATAATCATCCGCACCTTGTTGAATGCCTTTAATGCGTTCATCCAATGTATCACGTGCAGTTAAGATCAACACTGGCACATCTTGATTATTTGAACGCCATTGTTTTAATACCTCCAAACCATCTAGTTTAGGCAAGGTTAAATCCAATACCACTGCATCATAAGGCGCGCCGATTAAGGCGTTTAATCCACTTTGCCCATCAGTAAACCAATCTACAATAAAGCCTGATTTCGTTAAACCAATTTGCAGACCATTGCCGATGAGAGGATCGTCTTCTACTAATAAAACTCGCATAATATTGACCGCACTTTTCTTAAAACGAAAAAATGGCGGGCTTTTGCCCACCACTTCAAATTATATGAATTATTGCGCTTTTTCAACGCTAATGACTTCAAGCTCTGCTTTTTCAAAAGCGTCATTATCTAATTTACCGTAAACGCGGATTTTATCCTGAGGTCCCACATTTAAACCATTCCAAACACGGTTTTTAATTTCCAATTTGATTTGGTCTGTACCATCGGTGAAAACATATTCATCACCATCAATTTGTTGAGTGATGTTACCTACTAAGGTAATCATAGAATTATCTTTCGCAGATAATGCTTGTTTAACAGTAAGTTGTTGACCTTGATCACCACCTTGGAAGCCACCTTGTGCAGTGTTGCCATTAAAACCAGCAAATGCCACTGAAGTAGATAAAGCTAAAAGAGTCGCTAAAGCAAATTTTTTCATCATGTTCTCCTAAATAGAATTAAGCATAAATTAATCATGTTTCAAAGCGAAGGATTATCCTCATTGCCGCCTTGTTGATGCTTATTAAACACAACAAATCTTAATGAAATCTTAAGCAACCTTAAGATTTTTAAATTTTTTTAAAATCACCAACAAAATCGCTCATTCACCAAGTTATCTTGGCGTTCTTTCTCCCATTTTGCTTTATTTTCAGGATTAGCAAAATAGCGGTCTTGCTCAACTAGGCGCGCATCAAGTTTTGCCTCTGCTTCTTTTAATGCCTGTTTTCTATCTGGATGTTTGCTTGGTAATTGAGGTAAAAATACAGTCTGATATGGATGATTTTTCGCCCAGTCAATCGCATCTTGCGATGCCTTGTGTTGCTTATTCAAATCACAGAACGCATAGGGATTAACATGCTGTCCCACTAATTGCCCAAATGCTGTATTATTCGATACTGTTAATTTATCTAAATCCAACACATATAACGCGGTGATTAAACGGTTTTGCCCACGATAAAACCATTTTACTGCTTCATCACGTAAACCAAAATCATAAGCACGAGCAGAAAGTGCAAACATTGTCATCGGAGAAACAAAATCCACTTTTTTCTCAATAATATTGACCGCACTTTCAAAATCTTTTTGTGTATTTTTCAGTAATAACGCATCAATATCTTTGTTCACATTAATCTGTTCAAGTCGCCCATCTCTGGCATCATAATAAGGCTTTACATACATATCAATATGCTTAACCGGCTCTTTTGAAATGGTGCTACAAGCCGTTAATAAAAGCGCGGTTGAAATTAACGTTAATTTTAGAAAGGTTTGCATGTTCTTCCCTTATGATGAATATTAGCTCGCTATATTACAACAAAAGAGCCGTGAGTTTTACTTCTCTTTCTTCTATAATGAGCAAAATTTTGTTTTATTTTGTTTCATGAAAATTCATCTTATTCAGCGCAAAATCACCTTAGATTTCGATAACCAAACTTCTCTGCTTAACTTTTTAGAACAACATCAAATTCACCATGAATATCAATGTCGTTCAGGTTATTGTGGTTCTTGCCGCGTGAAGATCAAAAAAGGCAAGGTATCTTACGCCGAAGCGCCCCTTGCCTTTATTCAACCCGATGAGATTTTGCTGTGTTGTTGTCGAGTGGAAAGTGATTTAGAAATAGAATTATAAATTATTCAAATCCAACACATCTGTCATATCAAACAATCCGTGAGATTGTTTTTCTAACCATTTACCTGCACGTACTGCACCATTGGCAAAGGTCATACGGCTTGATGCTTTGTGAGCAATTTCAACGCGCTCACCGATATCAGCAAACCAGACACTATGTTCACCCACTACATCTGAGGCACGAATGGTAGAGAAACCAATTTCATCACGTTTGCGTTCGCCTGTAATGCCTTCGCGACAAAATACACCATGCGTTTTCAAATCACGACCTAGGGTTTTCGCAATATGTTCGCCCATAGAAAGAGCCGTACCCGATGGTGCATCCACTTTGTGGCGGTGGTGTGCTTCAATGATTTCGATGTCGCAATAATCGCCCATCACTTTGGCAGCTTTTTCTAATAGTTTAAACACCAAATTCACCCCTACGCTGAAGTTGGATGCAAATACAACGGCAATTTTTTCTGATGCGGCTTGAATTGCGGCTTTGCCTGCATCATCAAAAGCTGTGGTACCAATTACCATTTTTTTATTATTAGCGACACAAAATGCGATATGCTCAAGCGTGCCTTCTGGACGCGTGAAATCAATCAGCAAATCAAAGTTGTCTTTTTCTGCATTTAAATCATCTGAGACTTTAATACCTAATGCACCAATCCCCGCAAGCTCGCCAGCATCTGCACCGACTAAAGAGGAACCTTTACGTTCAAAAGCCGCACCTAATTCAGCGCCTTCTGCATTATGTACAGCTTGAATTAATTGACGCCCCATTCTTCCGCCTGCACCGGCGATCGCAATTTTTAATGTCATGTTTTGTCCTTTTTAATCAAATTAAAGCGTGTTGAACGCCACTATAAATTAAATAGATTCCGAAGAAAATAAAAATCAGCCCTGCTGCATTATCAATATAGCGACTATATTGGCTATAAAACTGTTTTGCAACAGAACGCGAAAAAAGCACCGAAATGACGTAGAAATATAAAAAGGTTTCTACGGTAATCACGGCAAGTGCGGTCAAAATTTGTGATGTTTCGGTAATATTCACTAAAACCAATGACATCACACTGCTGAAGTAAATCACCACTTTAGCATTAGACAAATTGACCAATAAGCCTTTCATAATGTTCGTTAAAGTCGATTGATTTGATGTATTTGCATTCTGCTTTTCATCAAAAACCGCATTGGTTTTTACTTTTGCCATTTTAATGCCGAGATAAACTAAATACGATCCTCCAAGCATCATCACAATACCTTGAACAATTGGCATCGTGGCAAAAATAATGGCAAGCCCTAAAACAGCAGCCGTAGCCCAAATTAATACGCCTATGGTAATTCCAATCACGCCACCAATGGCTTCTCGACGAGAACTCATGGCAGAAATTCGGCTGACATAGAAAAAATCTGGACCTGGCGAAAGTAAACCAACAAGATGAATAATCATCAAATTTAGCATGACAAGCCTACGATACGTAATATTACAATCACGATAACAGCATAGATTGCCGCTAATACATCATCCACCATAATGCCAAAACCGCTTTCCAGTTTTTGGTCAAAATAACGAATCGGATAAGCTTTTAAGATATCAAAGAAACGGAACAGTACAAAGGCAATGACAATCCAAGGCAAGGATAACGTTGGAATTGCAGCTAGCACAATAAATACCCCAACAAACTCATCCCAAACAATGGAGCCATGATCATGAACGCCCATATCATCTGCAGTTTTTTGACATAGATAACAGCCAAGTACAAAGCAAAGTGCGGTCAAAATTAAGAAGATTTTTAGCCCAAGGCAAGCTAATAATGCTGAACCTAAAATCGTTCCAGCTAAACTTCCCCATGTGCCCGGTGCTGGACGAATTAATCCTGAACCAAAACCTAATGCAAGTAAATGAACTGGATTTTTTAAGCTGACTCTATCAAGTGGTGAACTATTCATTATTTATCCTTAAAATGATCAAAACCTGACGGCGCTCGATAATTGATTACGCGCCCATCTTTTAAAAAAGTCATCTGATTGTTATTTTGCGGAACAATTTTTCCGATACAAGTACAAGGTACATTCAACGATTGAGATAACGTCTCAATCTCAGATTTTTTATTTGCAGGAATCGTAAAGCAAAGCTCATAATCTTCCCCGCCACTTAATGCAAACGCTTCTGCTTTTTCTAAGCTATATGTTTTTTTGAGTGATGTAGATAAAGGCAAGAAGGATAAATCAATTTCCGTAGAACATTGGCTTCTCGTTAAAATATGCCCTAAATCAGCGACAAGACCATCTGAAATATCAATGCATGAATGCGCTACATCTATTAAGGCTTGACCTAATTCAACGCGTGGCGTCGGGTGCAAATGGCGTTTTACTAAAAATTCAGTATCAAAATCGACTGCACTTTTACCCTGTAAGATCCAATTTAAACCCGCCGCGCTATCACCTAACGTGCCCGATACATAAATTAAATCGCCAACCTTTGCCTTATGTCGGAATAAAGCCTTTCCTTTTGGTACGAAACCTTGTGCCGTAATAGTTACAGAAAGTGGGCCTTTTGTTGTATCGCCACCAATTAACGTCACATCATATTGATTTAATGTATCAAACAGACTTTGACTAAATTGATTTAACCAATTTTCATCAACTTCAGGTAATGTCAGTGCAAGAGAAATCCAAACAGGTTTAGCGCCCATAGCAGCTAAATCACTTAGATTTGTCGCGATAGCTTTATACGCTAAATTTTGGGGAGAAATGGAAGATAAAAAATGCGTGCCCTCAACCATTGTATCGGTGGTAATCGCAAGCTGATAGCCTTCTGGAATATGAGTGATCGCACAATCATCCCCAATACTGAAATCAATAAAGTGTTGATTGCCTTTTTGTATTGAGAAATATCGCCCTATAAGATCAAATTCACCCGTACTCATTTTATCTGCGCACCAAAAAACAAAGGGCAGACATTTGTCTACCCTACATTTGAATAATTATTTGCGACCTAATGCAGGAGCGACTTTATCCAATACACCATTAATGTATTTATGGCTTTCATCTGCACCAAACACTTTCGCCACTTCAATTGCCTCGTTAATCGCCACTTTATACGGTACATCTGGCTCAAATTGAAGCTCATAAACTGCTAAACGCAAAATTGCTTTTTCAATCGGATCTAATTCATCCAACGTGCGATCTAAATAATGGCTCATTGAAAAATCAACAGCGTCTACATTCGCAACGGTTTGACGGAAAAGGCGGCTAAAATAAGGTTTATCCACACCTTTTAAATCTTGATCCACAACGAACGTGAGTTCCACTTGTTCTGGTGCATTACCAGAGAGTGCCCAAGAATATAATGCTTGAACCGCACATTCTCTCGCTCTACGACGTGGCGATACTTTTTTTACAGGTTCTTTTTTTTCTGTCATTTGAATTATGCCGCATCAATTTGTTGTAAAAGGTTCACCATTTCAAGTGCAGTTAATGCTGCTTCTGCACCTTTATTACCCGCTTTAGTACCTGCGCGCTCGATAGCTTGTTCAATGTTTTCAGTTGTTAAAACACCGAATGCTACTGGGATTTCAGCTTGCATTGCCACTTGACCTAAACCGCTGCTTGCTTCGCCAGCCACATATTCAAAGTGAGCGGTACCTCCACGGATTACTGTACCTAGTGCGACAATTGCATCAAATTTTTTGCTTTCAGCTAAACGACGTGCTACTAATGGAAGTTCATACGCACCTGGTGCACGAACGATTGTGATATTCTCATCTTTCACTTGGCCGATACGTTTTAATGCATCTACCGCACCTTCTAATAAACTTTCATTAATAAAACTGTTAAAACGAGCAATCACCACTGCGATTTTAGCATTTGGCGCCGCTACCGCACCTTCTAAAACTTTCATACTTTTTCCTAATCTGAATGAACAATAAATTTGACGGTGGATTTTAGCATAAAAAGAAACCCTGTGGAAATAATCCGACAGGGTTTTCTATGAGTAGAAAAGAACTTACTTCTCGAGTTTTAACGGTTCAATTTTCCAGATGTTTTTCGCATATTCAAGAATCGTACGGTCTGATGAGAAGAAGCCCATATTCACCATATTTTGAATGGTACTTGCTATCCATGCATCACGATCTTGATATTTTTTATCTACCGTTTTTTGCGCTTCCACATAACTGCGGAAATCAGCAAAGGATTGATAATAATCGTGGTATTGCAAACCTTGAATGAGAGAGTGATAACGGTTCGGTTCTTCTGGTGAGAAATCACCACGAATGATTTGGTCAATGACTTCACGTAACTGCTCGTCATTTTGATAATAATCAAACGGACGATAACCTTCGCGACGTAAGGCTTCCACTTGTTCAACCGTATTACCAAAGATAAAGATATGATCCTTACCAACGTTATCTAAAATCTCAACGTTCGCACCATCAAGTGTACCCAATGTTAACGCACCATTTAAGGCAAATTTCATATTACTGGTACCTGATGCTTCTGTTCCTGCAAGAGAGATTTGCTCAGAAATATCTGCTGCCGGAATAATTAATTGTGCAAGACTTACGCTGTAGTTCGGGATAAATACAACTTTTAACCGACCTTTTAAACGCTCATCGTTATTGATGACATTCGCTACATCGTTAATTAAACGAATGGTTTGTTTTGCCGCATAGTAAGCTGAAGCTGCTTTACCTGCTAAAATAAATACGCGAGGCTGCCAATCTTTTTCTGGATGAGCCAACATTTCGTTATAACGTGCAATAATGTGTAACACATTAAGCATTTGACGTTTGTATTCGTGAATACGTTTTACTTGTACGTCAAATAAAGCATGTGGATCTAAATCGATATCAAGTGTTTTCTTCACATATTGTGCTAATTTCACTTTGTTATCGTATTTAATATCCGCAACTGCACGCTTAAATTCACCTTTATCTGCAAAGGCTTTAAGTTTTTCAATTTGGCTTAAATCGCAACGCCATTCAGAACCAATATATTGATCAAATAAAGCCGCTAATTTCGGGTTCGCTACAGCAAGCCAACGACGCGGTGTCACACCGTTTGTTACATTGGTGAAACGTTCCGGATAGATACGAGCAAAATCAGCAAAGGTTGATGTCACCATAAGATCTGAGTGAATTGCCGCAACACCGTTCACTTTATGCGAACCCACAACAGACAACCATCCCATACGCACTTTACGTTGATATCCTTCTTCGATAAGTGAAACGCGACGGATAAAGTCCATATCAGTCGTAACATACGTTTTCACATATTCAAGGAAATGATCATTAATTTCAAAAATCATTTGTAAGTGACGCGGTAAGATCTTCGCCATCATTTCTACCGGCCAGGTTTCTAATGCTTCTGACATTAAAGTATGGCAAGTATAAGAGAAGATTCGACGAGTCACATCCCAAGCGTTTTGCCATGAGTAACCATGTAAATCGATTAAAATACGCATCAACTCAGGAATGGCTAATGCCGGGTGGGTATCATTCAAGTGAATCGCTACTTTATCAGCAAGATTATCCAATGTACCATGTGTTCTTAAATGGCGACGGAGAATATCTTGCAAAGATGCAGATACCAAGAAGTACTCTTGACGTAAACGTAACTCACGACCATTCCAGGTAGAATCATCTGGATAAAGTACGCGAGAAAGGTTTTGATTAGCCGAACGAGTTGCCACAGCTGCTAGGTGGTCACCACGGTTAAATTCTTCTAAATCAAATAACTCTCCACCATGGGCAGACCATAAACGTAAGGTTGAGGCTGAATCATTTTTGTAACCTGGAATCATTTGATCGTATGCAAGTGCGGTCACTTTTTCAGCCGGATTCCAGATACATTTTTTATCTTCAAAATAGATATGACCACCAAAATCAATACTGAAACGTTTTGATGGACGCATAAATTCCCAAGGTGCCCCTTTTTCCAACCAATCATCCGGACGTTCAACTTGTTGACCATTTTCAATTTTTTGACGGAACATACCGTATTCATAACGAATACCGTAACCCATCGCTGGAATGGCTAATGTTGCCAGTGAGTCCATAAAGCAAGCAGCAAGGCGACCTAATCCCCCGTTACCTAAACCAGGATCCACTTCTTTTTCAATAATCTCTTCCAAATTAACATTTAATTCAGCCAGAGCTTTTTCTGCCACGTCATAAACACCTTCTGCGATCATCGCATTAGAAAGTGTACGGCCGATTAAGAATTCCATAGAAAGGTAATAAACACGACGAGTTTCTTCTGCGCGAGATTGACGAGCGGTGGTAATCCAGCCTTCAGTCACTAAATCACGTACCGCATGAAGTGTCGCATTTAGCCAATCGCGTTGACTCGCCTCTTTTGGTGAACGACCAATTAAAAAAATTAATTTATAAACAATTGCTTTTTTCACGCCTTCAACATCAAGACTTGGTCGATTGTAGAGAAATGGCGAATCAAAATTGTCCATGATCATAGAAAGTAAAACCTCAATAAAAAAATCGCGCAAATTTTAAGCTTTTTTACGAAAAAAACAACAAAAATCCCCCTTCAAAGGCGATTATTTTGAAGAGGGAGTCAATCCATTGAATTATGAATTTAAAATGCCTAAATAGAGCTGCTCATATTGAGTGGCCGCATTTTCCCAACTAAAGTCCTGCGCCATGGCATTATTACGCACCATCGCCCAAACACGTTGTTTTTGCCACAAAGCAAAGGCATGCTGGATAGCACTTCGTAAATCATCTGCTTCGGCTTTCTGGAATACAAAGCCCGTTGCGGTGCGCGCTTTAATGGTTTCGCTTGTACTGTTGGTCACGGTATCTGCTAATCCTCCCGTCGCACGAACAAGCGGCAATGTACCATATTGCAACCCATATAATTGAGTTAATCCACAAGGTTCAAAACGGCTTGGAACTAAAATCACATCACCACCGGCAACCATTAAATGTGAAAGCGCTTCATCATAACCAATTTTTACTGCGATATTTTCTGGGTAACGTTGTGCTAATTGGCAAATTCCCTCTTCCAAATGTTTCGCACCAGAACCGAGAATAGTTAATTGACCACCTTGTTTAACAATTTCATCCGCTGTGGCAATCAGTAAATCCACGCCTTTTTGTTCTGTTAAGCGAGTCACCATCACAAATAAGAGTGCATCAGGTTGTTGTGGTAAATTAAAATAAGCTTGTAAATCCGCTTTATTTTTCTTCTTACCCGCGATGGATTTCAATTTATAGTGATGCTGAATGTACGCATCACAACTTGGATGCCAAATTTCTTGATCCACGCCATTTAAAATTCCCACCAATTTACCTGACTCACGTAAACCCGTTAATAAGCCTTGCAAGCCATAAGCAAAGTCTGGTGTGGTAATTTCTTTCGCATAAGTAGGACTCACTGCTGTGACCATATCAGAATAATAAAGGCCTGCTTTTAGATACGAAATTTGGCCAAATAACTCTAAACCATCGACATGGAACATACCTTCTGGCAATCCAATTTCATGTAAATGACGATGAGCGAATTGTCCCTGATAAGCCAGGTTATGAATTGTAAATACTGATTTTGCAGGGCGACCTTTATTAAAGAGATAAGCAGCAGCTAAGCCCGCATGCCAATCGTGCGCATGCACTACTTCAGCTCGCCACCAACTATCTAAGCCTGTCGCAAGCTCTGCGCCCACCCAACCTAATAAAGCAAAACGCTTATAGTTATCGGCATAATCATTGTAATCTGTATCGTGATAAGGGTTCCCATCCCGCCAATAGAGATGGGGCGCATCAATCAGATAAATCCCTACGCCATTGTATTCGCCATAACGCAATACAACATGACCAGCAAAATTATCAAATTCTGTGACGACATGCGTATTCTCAATACCAGCAGAAATTTTTGGATAAGCTGGCAATAAAATACGCGTATCAATACCAATTTCTTTTTGTGCAAAAGGTAATGCCCCTAAAACATCAGCGAGTCCACCGGTTTTTAATAAGGGATACAGCTCCGAGCAAACATGTAAAACTCTCATAATTTTCCTTTTATACTTAAAATTGTGCTGTCATCAATAACAGCACAATCTTTTTAGTTCACTTAAAACACTGTCAAAATTGACCGCACTTTAATCCAAATGTTCTTCGTTAGTGACTTCTTCACCCTGCAATTTTTTTAACATTGCTGATGTAACCAGTACAACTTTACCGGTAGAACTTACACGGAAACGTTTACTGTCTAGGGCTTTATCTACACCGATTTCCATACCATCTGGAATAATACAATGACGATCAATAATACAATCTTTCAATGTACAATTTTTACCAATTTGTACTTGCGGTAACACGACGCAGTGATCAACAGAAGAGTCTTCATCAATTTTGATTCTATCAAACAACACTGAATTACTAATAGATGCATCGGTAATCACACAGCCACCACCGATAAGCGAGTTATCCACCGGTTTGACATTCGCTTTTTTATAGAAGAATTTAGATGGATAAGCCTGTACTGGATTACCACGAATTGGCCAGCTTTGATCATAAATATCTAATTGTGGATTTTCTGAAACCAAATCGATATTGGATTGCCAGAAGCTATCAAGCGTACCCACATCACGCCAGTAAATTTCACCTTCAGTATTTCGGCCCATACAAGAACGGCTGAATGGATGCGCATAAAGCACGCCTTCTTCCAAGCATTTTGGCAAGACATCTTTACCAAAGTCATGAGATGTGCAAGGTGTGTTCACTTCTCTATCAAGCATTTTATAGAGATATTCTGCATCAAAGACATAGATACCCATTGAGGCTAATGATGTATCTGGTTTACCTACCATCGCTGGCGGATCTTTCGGTTTTTCAACGAAGGCTTTCACTTTAAGATTTTCATTTACTGCCATCACACCAAATTCACTGGCTTCAGAACGTGGTACCTCAATACATCCTACTGTACATTTTGCTCCACTTCTCACGTGATCCATCAACATGACACTGTAATCTTGTTTATAAATATGGTCGCCCGCAAGAATCAAAATGTATTTCGGACGATAATGATTACGGATAATCGCCATATTTTGATATACCGCATCCGCTGTACCACGGTACCACGTAGAATCATCAATTTGTTGACGGGCAGGTAACATATCAACGAATTCACCACGCTCTTGCGGTAAGAATGACCAACCTGTTTGTAAATGGCGTAATAAAGAGTGAGCGGCATACTGGGTCACGACACCAATGCGATTCAGGCCTGAGTTAATACAGTTGGAAAGCGCAAAATCAATAATGCGACGATTACCGCCAAAATATAACGCAGGTTTAGCACGTTTATCGGTTAATTCATGTAAACGGGAACCACGACCACCAGCCAAAATAAGCACTAAAGTATCTTTAACTAATTCATATTTATTAAGATCACTTTTCATAACAAACTCCATCGTTTTCATCATCCATATGTTCCAACACTTCAAATGCTATACCGCTCACATCACATTGTTGAATCACGCTATTTTCAGTTTCGGCAATCTTTTTCCATTTACCCTTTGGCAAATAAAAAGATTGCGGTTCAGTTTTTGCATTAATTAAGAAAAGATATTTGCCGTCCAACATAACTTGTAGGGCTTTGCTTTCCCGATTATGCCAATCGTCTAGTGTCATAGGGTTTCCCCCAGTATTCAACCACTCGACATTTTCATCCGACCACCAAGCCTCCTGTTGCAAACTTTGAATTTTTTTTCGAAATGCAATGGTTTGCTTGGTAAAGTCAAATAAGGTTTGGTTAAAATCATCCCACTTTAACCACGTAATTTCGTTATCTTGGCAATAGGCATTGTTGTTGCCATATTGGCTGTTGCCGAACTCATCTCCAGCAAGCAGCATGGGTACACCATTTGCCAGTAATAAAGAGCCTAACAAACCTTTTTCTGATAAAACACGGTTATTTTCGACCGCACTTTGCCATTCATCAGCTAAATCCAGTTGAGAACCTTCTATGCCATGATTGTAGCCATAATTTTCATTGCGTCCGTCACGGTTCTCTTCACCATTAGCATCATTGTGTTTATGGTTATAGCTCACTAAATCTCGTAACGTAAAACCATCATGAGCAGTAATAAAGTTCAAGCTACCATGCGGTAATCGTTCTTCTCGTTTAAAAATATCGCTAGAGCCAGCAAAACGTTCTGCAAAGGCCCCCACTTCACCACTTTGCCACAACCAAAAACGGCACATATCATCGCGGAAACGATCATTCCATTGAGAGAAATAAGCAGGAAAATAACCAACTTGATAGCCGTAATGACCAATATCCCAAGGTTCTGCGATTAATTTAATTTTTTGTAGAACCTCATCCTGTTCCATTTCCGCAAACAATTTTGCATTCGAATTGAAATCAGGCGTTTCACGACCAAGTACCGTGGCTAAATCAAAACGGAAACCATCCACATGACATTCTGTTACCCAGTAACGTAAACAATCTAATACCCATTTGCGAGTGACATCATTAGAAAGATTGAGCATATTGCCGCAACCCGTCCAGTTGAGGTAATCACCATGCTCGCTTTGCCAGTAATAGGTTTTATCATCAATACCGCGTTGGCAAAATGTTGGGAACGTTTTTTCAGATTCAGCCGTATGGTTAAACACCACATCTAAAATCACTTCAATGCCCGCTTGATGCAAGGTTTTCACCATGCTCTTAAACTCATTTAAAGGCTGTTTTTGATCAGCTGCGTAACTTGGTTCTAAAGCAAACATGGCTAGTGGGTTGTAGCCCCAATAATTACGTAATCCTTTTTCTTGCAAATGCGGTTCATCAATGAAGAAATTCACTGGAAGCAACTCAAGGCTGGTAATACCCAATGATTTAAAATACGCAATATTTTCAGGATGAGCTAAAGCCGCATAAGTGCCTCGAATATTTTCTGGAATACGGGAATTTAATTGGCTAAATCCTTTAACATTCAGTTCATACACAATGGTTTGAGCCCAAGGAATAGACGGCTTACAATCCCCTGACCAATCAAAACTCTCATCCACAATGCGACCTTTAGGTGCAACTGCTGCATTATCTCGTTCATCATTTAACAAGAAAATTGAGCGGGCTTCTGGTGAACTTAAATCTGGTTTATGAGTGACCGCTTTCGCATAAGGATCAAGCATTAACTTTTGCGGATTGGCTAAAGTGCGGTCATTTTTGCCTGTGATTCTAAAAGCATACTCATCATTCAGCTCAACGCCCTTAATTGCTACATGCCAAATATCATTGGTTCTGCTCATAGCAAAACGGCTTTCTTTGCCATCACGGAACAAGCAAAGTTCAATAGCATCCGCCGCACTAGAAAACAGCGCAAAATTCGAAATTTTTAGGCTGTTTTCCCGCGTTTGAGAATATCCCATTGGGGAAGGTTTGCCATTGTTATAAATACTAAACATCGTGTTCTTCGCTATTGTTATGCTTTATATTTTAAATAGATCGTTGCGAGTGGCGGAATGGTCACGCTAATCGAATTTTCACGTCCGTGACTTGCGATCGCTTCGCTTTCTACCAAGCCGAAATTACCTACGTTTGAACCTTGATAATACATTGAGTCAGTATTCAAAATTTCTTCGTATTCACCCGCTACATTTACACCGATACGGTAGCCTTCGCGTGGCACCGGAGTAAAGTTACTGATCACGATAATGCGTTCACCATCACTGCTTTTACGTTCAAAAGCAAAGACTGAATTTTCCGCATCATCTACCACTAACCAATCAAAGCCTTCCGGTTCACCGTCTAATTCAAAGAGCGGTGCATTTTTTTGATAAATTCCGTTCAAATCTTTAACTAATTGCAATACACCTTTATGCCATAGTCCACCATGGTTTTCGTCAAGCAAGAACCAATCCAAACTTTCTTCATAATTCCATTCGCGACCTTGAGCAAATTCATTGCCCATGAATAATAATTTCTTGCCTGGATAGCCCCACATATAACCGTAGTAAGCACGCAAGTTAGCGAATTTTTGCCATGCATCACCCGGCATTTTGCCGAGTAACGAACATTTGCCGTGTACCACCTCATCGTGAGAAAGCGGTAACACAAAGTTTTCACTGTATTGATAAATCATCCCGAAAGTCATTTTGTCGTGATGATAACGACGATAAACGGGATCGAGTTTCATATAACTTAGGGTGTCATTCATCCAGCCCATATTCCATTTGAAATTAAATCCAAGACCCGCATTTTCTGTCGGATGGGTTACACCACCGAAAGAAGTGGATTCTTCCGCAATCGAAATCGCACCGGACACCTCAGAATGGATTTTCCAGTTGGTATGTTTTAAGAATTCAATGGCTTCTAAGTTTTCACGACCACCATATTGATTTGGAATCCATTCGCCTTCAGCTCGGCTATAATCGCGATAAATCATTGATGCGACCGCATCTACACGGATACCATCTACACCAAATCGTTCAAGCCAAAACAGTGCATTACTGGATAAGAAGTTTCTCACTTCATTACGACCATAGTTATAAATTAAGGTATTCCAGTCTTGATGATAGCCTTCACGTGGGTCAGCATGTTCATATAAGGCTGTACCATCAAATGCCACTAAACCGTGTGTATCACTAGGGAAATGCCCTGGCACCCAGTCTAAAATCACATTAATGCCTGCTTTGTGGGCTTTTTCGACTAAGCGTTTAAAGCCTTCTGGTGTACCAAAACGACTCGTTGGTGAATACAGCCCTATCGGTTGGTAGCCCCAAGAGCCATCGAATGGAAATTCGGAGAGCGGTAAAAACTCAATATGGGTAAAGCCCATATGTTTGACATAAGGAATAAGTTCATCAGCAATTTGGTCATAATCAAGCCAGAAATTATTCTCTAAATTACGACGCCATGAGCCCAAATGTACTTCGTAAATCGAAATAGGTTGATTACGTTGATTCGCTTTACGACGTTGCTCCGTCATTTCGACTACATCCGGCAACATACTGATTTCTGATGCAGTATCTGGGCGCAATTCCGATCTGAATGCATAAGGGTCAGCTTTTAAACGAAGGTTGCCGTTGCAATCAATCAATTCAAATTTATAGCGTTGCCCAAGACTAGCTTTTGGTAAGAATAATTCCCATACTCCACTTGCCGGATGGAAACGCATTGGATGACGACGACCGTCCCAATAATTAAAATCACCTACCAACGAAACGCGCTTAGCATTTGGCGCCCATACACGGAAATTTACGCCCGGTACACTGTCACATTCAGTAAAATGTGCACCTAATACTTCATAAGGACGCAATAACGCACCTTCTGCTAATAGCCATT
>CAJPKS010000014.1:0-15712 GCA_905371285.1 Haemophilus sp. HMSC068C11
GAAATAGTCCTATGGCATGGCTTTTAACACAACTTTAAAAAGCCTTAAAAAAATAACCGCACTTTAAATGCTTAAAGCGCGGTCTATTTTAAATGGATTAATGTGTTATTTCTTTCAATTAGAAAATTGCAGTCGCTAAACCGACTACAACACTTAAAGAAAGCACTACAGCTAACATTGCGTAACCAAAATCACTCATTTTAATTTCCCACTTGTTTAGTTAAAGATAACCCATTCTAACAATAAAGCACGTTTTTTCAAAAATTTTTTATAATTTACTTAACCTATTTGGTGACAGTCTTTATAATAGGAAAAATTCTCTAGAGGCAAAATTATGGCAACAATTAAAGATGTCGCGAAAATGGCCGGTGTTTCCACCACCACTGTTTCCCATGTAATTAATAAAACCCGTTTTGTAGCAAAAGAAACCGAAGAGGCGGTGATGCAAGCCATTAAAAGCTTGAAATACTCACCAAGTGCTGTTGCTCGGAGTTTGAAAGTCAATACGACAAAATCCATTGGGATGATTGTGACAACCAGTGAATCCCCTTATTTTGCTGAAATCATTCATGCCGTTGAAGATCATTGTTATCGTCAAGGCTATTCACTTTTTTTGTGTAATACACAAAATGATCCTGAAAAAATTAAAAACCACGTCGAAATGCTTGCCAAAAAACGCGTAGATGGTTTATTGGTCATGTGTTCTGAATACACACAACATTCACTTGATGTGCTTTCTAGCTTCTCGTCTGTGCCGATGGTGGTAATGGATTGGGGTCCAAACACAGATACTGATATCATTGAAGATAACAGCTTTACGGGCGGTTATCTTGCTACTAAACATTTAATTGATTGTGGTCATAAAGAGATTGGTCTTATTGCAGGTGAATTAGATAAAACGACTGCAAAAACCCGTTACGAGGGCTTTGTAAAAGCCATGAATGAAGCCAATCTACCAATCCATGAAAATTGGATTATGGAAGGTTTCTTCGAGCCTGAAGACGGTTACGAGTGCATGAATAAAATTCTCGCACAAGACAACCTACCTACTGCAGTCTTCTGTTGTAATGATGTGATGGCATTAGGTGCAATTTCTGCTATTACAGAAAAAGGTTTACGCGTGCCTGATGATATTTCGATTATCGGCTATGATAATATTCACTCATCACGTTTCTATGCACCGCCACTCACAACGATTCACCAATCGAAGTCTCGTTTAGGAGCACAAGCGGTCAACCTTTTGTTTGAGCGTATTGCCAATAAAAATAACGATAATCACGAAAAACACCGCATTGCGATCCATCCTGAACTCGTTATTCGAAAATCAGTTCGCAACCTTAAATAAACATTAAACTTTTTGACCGCACTTTGAATTTTATCTAAAAAAGTGCGGTCATTTTTTTACTTATTTTAGCCTTTTTTGATTTAATGCAAGTTTTTGACGTATAGCATTTGATCCCGATACATATTTTTGGTTATATCTCCCCTAGTTTTATTTTTTTCTTTATCGGAGTTCATATGACTGATGAGTATCGCACTCTCCGCCATAACATTAATATGTTAGGGCGTTTTCTTGGAGAAACCATTAATGATGCACAAGGCGAAGATATTCTCACCTTAATTGAAAATGTTCGTCAATTGTCCAAACAATCTCGAGCTGGCGATAGCCAAGCACGTAAAACATTGTTGGATACCCTTTCCACCATTTCAAATGAAAATATTATTCCTGTTGCACGAGCATTCAGCCATTTTCTTAATTTAACGAATATCGCTGAACAATACCAAACGGTCTCTCGCCAACACAAAGATTTACAATCTTCTAATCGTTCATTAAGTGCTTTATTCCAACGCTTAAAAGCATTAAATATTTCAAAAGAAGAAGTTTACAAAACCGTTGAAAACTTGCTCATTGAGCTAGTATTAACCGCACACCCAACCGAAACCACACGACGTTCGTTAATCCACAAACACGTTGAGATCAATAAATGCTTAAGCAAATTAGAGCACGATGATTTGACGCCTAAAGAACGCGGCATTATTGAACGCTTGCTACTTCGTTTAATTGCTGAAGCATGGCATACCAATGAAATCCGTACCGTTCGCCCTACGCCATTCGATGAAGCAAAATGGGGCTACGCCATGATTGAAAACAGTCTATGGCAAGGGGTGCCGGAATTCTTACGTCAATTAAATGAACATGCTCGTGAATTTTTGGGGTGCGATTTGCCAGTAGGCTTACGTCCTGTCCGAATTTCTTCTTGGATGGGTGGTGACCGTGATGGCAACCCATTTGTGACTTCAAAAATTACTCAACAAGTACTCTATTTTGCTCGTTGGAAAGCAGCAGATTTATTCTTAAATGACATTAAATCTCTTGCTGATGAATTATCTATGGTGAAATGCACACCAGAATTTACCGCAAAATATGGTGAGCATTTAGAGCCTTATCGTTTTGTAGTCAAAGCGCTTCGTGCAAAACTTATCGCCACTCTTGATTACTTTGATGATTGCCTGGCAAATCGTCCGCCACGCGTAAGCCAAGCCGATATCATCATGGAAGATAATCAACTTTGGGAACCACTCTATGACTGCTATCAATCGTTGATGGCATGCGGTATGAGAATTATTGCCAATGGTTCCTTACTGGATATTTTGCACCGCATTCGCTGTTTTGGTGTCACGCTTTCACAAATGGATATCCGTCAAGAAAGCACTCGCCATACCGATGCTATTGCTGAAATCACCCGTTATCTTGGCATTGGCGATTATGCACAATGGAGTGAAGCAGAAAAACAATCTTTCTTAGTACGCGAGTTAAATTCTCGTCGCCCATTAATTCCAACCCATTGGGAACCCTCTGCTGAAACCCAAGAGATTTTAGATACGTGTAAAGTCATTGCTCAACAAAAACAAGGCGTGATTGCTTGCTATATTATTTCAATGGCGAGAAGTGCCTCTGATGTGCTTGCTGTGCATTTATTATTAAAAGAAGCAGGCGTGCCTTATCATATTCCTGTCGTACCACTCTTTGAAACCTTAGATGACTTAGATGCTTCTGAAGGAGTCATGCGTCAATTATTCAATATTGGTTGGTATCGTGGCGTGATTAACAATCATCAAATGGTGATGATTGGTTATTCTGACTCTGCTAAAGATGCAGGTATGATGGCGGCTTCATGGGCACAATATCGTGCACAAGAAGCGTTAGTCAATTTAACCGAAGAACTGGGTATTGAACTCACCTTATTCCATGGTCGTGGAGGTACGATTGGTCGAGGTGGTGCACCTGCACATGCGGCACTGCTTTCTCAACCTCCACGCTCACTCAAAAATGGTTTACGTGTGACTGAACAAGGGGAAATGATCCGCTTTAAACTTGGTTTACCCGAAGTTGCGGTTGAAACCTTTGATCTTTACGCGAGCGCGATTTTAGAAGCAAACTTACTCCCACCGCCAGAACCTAAAGCAGAATGGCGTACTGTGATGGATGAGCTTTCCGCTACTTCATGTGACATTTACCGTAGTGTTGTTCGTGGTGATAAAGACTTCGTGCCTTATTTCCGCAGTGCCACACCGGAACAAGAACTGTCTAAACTACCACTTGGATCTCGCCCTGCAAAACGTAATCCAAATGGTGGTGTAGAAAGCTTGCGTGCTATTCCATGGATTTTTGCTTGGATGCAAAACCGATTAATGCTACCAGCATGGCTTGGTGCGGGTGCGGCAATTCAAAAAATTGTAGATGAAGGCAAAGGTCATATCATTGAAGAAATGTGTAAAGCTTGGCCATTCTTCTCTACTCGTGTGGGTATGTTAGAAATGGTGTTCAGTAAAACCGATACTTGGCTTTCTGAGCAATATGATCATAACTTAGTGAAAAAAGAGCTTTGGTATTTAGGTGAAAATCTTCGTAATCAACTCAATGCGGATATTAAAACTGTGCTTTCACTTTCTCACAAAGATGAATTAATGGCGGACTTGCCGTGGATCGCAGATTCTATTGCATTACGTAATGTTTATACGGACCCGCTCAATCTCCTTCAAGTGGAATTGCTCCGCCGTTTCCGTGAATCGCCTGAAAACCCAAGCCCTGATGTCGAACAAGCCTTGATGATCACCATCACAGGTATCGCTGCAGGTATGCGAAATACGGGCTAGTTACAGCAAATATAAATAAGTGCGGTCAAAAACAACGATGAATTTGACTGCGCTTTTTATTTATTCATTACATCTCGACAGATTTGGGAAAATTCAGACATTAATGCAAAAAGTTGAGAAGATTTCTGCTTTCCAAATACATTAAATGCATTCTCAAACATCTCTGTGGTCGCCTCATAAATCGGTTCTGCTTGCAATTTACCTGCATTTGTTAATTGCATAATCCTTTCACGTTTATCTGTTGAACTCGGATAAAATTCAATCCAGTCTTTTTCTCGAAACTCTTTGCAAATATTAAACACGGTTTGTTTAGGTATATACCATTCATCACAAATTTTCTTTTGTGTGCATTGCCCATTTTCAGCTCCCGCTAAACAATAAAGCACTGCAAAATGATTGTAATTAAGTGAAAATTTCTGCTCAATCCATGTCTCCAGCACCTCATCAATTTCTGAAATGAGCTTACCAAGCAACTCAAAATTATTCATTTCTATTCCTCAACTTTCTCTGTTTGTCTTATTCTATCATTTCAATCATAAAATATAGTCCTAAAATTTACTTTATTTTAGTAAACTTTAAGACTATAATTTGTAGAGTTTAGCAATTATTAGACTATATTTTTATGACTAAAATGACTTCAAATGCGATAGAAAATATTAAATCAATCGCCAAAAACAACAAAAAACGTCTTTTTTTTACTTTTAGCTTGGTCACATTAGAGAACATTCTCTTTATTACTTATCCCGTTTTTGGGGGCTTTGCTGTTAATGCAATAATGAATGGAGATGTGTTGCTTTCACTTAGCTATTCCCTTTTAGTACTTATCATTTGGGGAATTGGTGCAGCTCGCCGTGCAATAGATACTCGTAGTTTTGCTCGTATTTATGCAGAGCTTGCTGTGCCAGTTATCATTAACCAACGAGAGAAAGGATTAAACACCTCAGCAATTACTGCTCGTGTAGCATTATCACGTCAATTTGTGGACTTTTTTGAACAACATCTACCAACATTAATTATGTCGAGTTTTTCCATCATTGGTACGGCTATAATGCTATTATGGCTAGAATTTTGGTCAGGCATAACGGCTTGTCTAATATTGGTATTTTTTGGTCTTTTATTACCTAAATACTCAAAAACAAATGATTTGCTTTATTTAAAGCTTAACGATCGGTTAGAAAAAGAAGTCAACGTAATTGAACAAAAAAGCAATTATCACTTAAATAAACATTATGACTGGCTCGCCTATTTACGTATCCGTTTATCTAATCGTGAAGCAACGGGTTATTTATGGATTGGCATTGCATCAGCTATTTTATTTGGTGTCACTGTAGTTAATTTAGCCACAACTAAAGGTGTGCAAGCTGGGCATATTTATGCAGTAATTACTTATCTTTGGACATTTGCGATTAGTCTTGATGATGCACCTCGATTACTCGAGCAATTTTCTAATTTGAAAGATATAGGAAAACGAGTTGAGGTTTAACTACTATAAGCAAAATATAGATGAATTTGACCGCACTTTTTGTTTTCTGTTTCTTGCGGTATCATACGCGCAATTGACTTGATGAAGGAAAACCCAATGACAACTGATATTCAAAAACTCGATCCAGATGCAGCGATTGATCTTGCTTATGATATTTTCTTAGAGATGGCAGGCGAAAATCTCGATCCCGCTGATATTATGCTATTCAATCTGCAATTTGAAGATCGTGGTGCAGTCGAGTTTGTCGAAACTGCCGATGATTGGGAACAAGAAATTGGGGTGTTAATCGATCCTGAGGCTTTTGCTGAAGTTTGGGTCGGATTAGTAAATGAGAAAGATGAAATGGATGATGTGTTTGCGAAATTCTTAATTTCACACCGAGAAGAAGATCGTGAATTCCACGTTATTTGGAAAAAATAGCACTCTTCTCACACATATCAATTTACAAACTAAAACCGGTTTAATTTTAAATTAAACCGGTTTTTGCTTAACAGATTCGTGGTAAAGGTTCGTTGCGTGGTAAGTCTAATAAACGACTTTGACCGAAAAGACCAACTGCTCGAACTTTACCATCAGTCGTTACCTCGCCGATTACGGTCGCATTTTCACCTAATGGATGGCAACGAAGTGCGGTTAGAATTTCAGCTGTTTTTTCTTTGTCCGCTACAATCACCAATTTGCCTTCATTAGCAAAATTTAATGCATCCAAACCGAGTAATTCGCAAATACCACGTACTTCCTGACGAATTGGTAATACCGTTTCATCAATTTGAATCCCTACTTTCTGAGCCTGGGCAAATTCATGAAGTACTGCATTCACACCACCACGGGTCGCATCGCGTATAGCTTTTACACCTTCAATTGGACGAATGCAATCAATGAGCGGTGCAAGCACAGCACAATCACTTCGTAAATCCGTTTGAATACCGAGGTTTTCGCGTAAATTCAAAATGGTTGCTCCATGATCCCCCAAAGTACCACTGACAATAATCTGATCACCTGGTTGAATGCGATGCACGCCCCAGTCGAGTCCGTTTGGAATCACACCAATACCTGCTGTATTGATAAACACTTTATCTATCGCGCCTTTTTGTACTACTTTGGTATCCCCTGTTACCACTTGAATACCGGCTGACTGACAGGCTTTTGCCATCGATTGGATCAATTTTTTTAAGGTTTCCAGTGGCAAGCCTTCTTCTAAAATAAAGCCACAAGACAAATATTTTGGTACGGCACCGCATACCGCAACATCGTTAGCAGTACCACATACAGCGAGTTTACCAATATCTCCACCTGGGAAAAAAATCGGATCAATCACAAAGCTATCGGTAGAAAATGACAATGTTCCACCTAAAGCATTTAACTCTTGTAAAGCAATACGAGCCTGATCTTCGCCTTGTGAAAGTATTGGATTATCAAATGCCTCAACAAAATAATCGCGGATCAACTCTTGCATTGTGGCACCACCATTGCCGTGTGCCATTGTAATAAAATCAGTCATTGTTTTATTCCCGTCTATATTGATAATAGGCCGCACATGCCCCTTCGGAAGATACCATCAATGCACCATAGGCATTGTCAGGATTACATTTTTTAGCAAATAATGGACAATCCGCCGGCTTACATTTACCGATTAATACATCTCCGCAACGAGAATCAGGATCATCGGCAACTTGATGTGGCTGACAAGCAAAATGCGCTTCTGCATCAAAGCATTGATAATCATCTGTCAGTTCTACACCAGATTCGGCAATTTCGCCTAATCCACGCCATTCGCTGCTGGCTTTCAAGCGGAACACTTCACTGATTGCCTGTTGTGCTAACTCATTGCCATGTTGGTGTACGATACGTTTATACTGATTTTCCACTTCACAGCGTTTTTCAACAATCTGTGTCACCAACATTAAAATTGCTTGTAGGATATCTAAAGGCTCAAAACCGGTGATCACAAAAGGCTTATGATAGGTGTCACACAATTCTTGGTAAGGTTCAGAACCAATCACCATGCTAACATGACCTGGTGCAAGGAAGCCGTCAATTTTGACTTGTCCTTGTGACAATAAGCTGTGTAATGTTGGGATGATGGTAATATTTTGGCATACCACAAAAAAGTTTTTTACCTGCTGTTTTTTCGCTTGTTGCAAGGTAATTGCGGCACTTGGCATGGTTGTTTCAAAACCAAGTGAAAAGAATACCACTTTTTTATCTGGATTATTTGATGCGATATTCAATGCATCAAGCGGTGAATAAACGATACGAACATCCGCACCCTGTGCTTTGGCTTCCAATAACGAGCCTAGACGTCCGCGTACTCGCATCGCATCACCGAAAGTACAGAAAATGACTTCTGGGCGACGAGCAATCTCAATACAAACATCAATTCGTCCCATCGGTAATACACATACCGGACAGCCTGGACCGTGAATAAACTCAATACTTTTGGGTAATAAGCGATCCAGCCCAAATTTAAAAATGGTATGCGTATGTCCGCCACAGACCTCCATCAAATATAACGGATTTTCTGGTGTAAAGTGCGGTTGGTTTTCCATTACTTTTTGTAATCGCTGTAACAAACTTTTAGCCAGTTCAGGATCACGAAATTCATCAACAAACTGCATTTGATGCTCCTATCGTTCTTGCGTTTTTAACCAGTCTAGCCATTGCTGTAACCCTTCTCCACTTTGAGAAGACAACTGGATAACCTCAATTGTTGGATTCACTTGTTTCGCATAAGCAATACATTTTTCCACATCGAAATTTAAGTACGGCAGTAAATCGACTTTGTTTAAAATCATTAACTTCGAAGCCGCAAACATATGTGGATATTTGAGTGGTTTATCTTCGCCTTCTGTTACAGATAAAATCACTACTTTAGCATGCTCACCTAAATCAAATTCTGATGGGCAAACTAGGTTTCCGACATTTTCAATAAACATCAGGCTATTTTCCTGTGGCTGCAATTTCACCAATGCATTACCTATCATTTGTGCATCTAAGTGACAACCTTTGCCTGTATTAACTTGAATCGCCGGCACACCGGTTTGACGAATGCGATCCGCATCGTTTTCTGTTTGTTGATCGCCCTCGATCACATAGCAAGGATAGTCATTTTTTAATGCATTTAATGTGGTCGTCAACAAAGTTGTTTTGCCTGAACCTGGACTTGAAACAAGATTAAGTGCCAAAATATGTTGATTCGCGAAAAAGCGACGATTCATATCGGCTAATTGATTGTTGGCGCCAAGAATATCTTGTTCTACTTTCAGTAATCGTTGCTGAGTTTCATCTTGTTGTGGAGAGTCTGGCATGCGGAAGGAGGAGTGAGAAAAATTAGGTAGTTTTGTTGCATGTTGCGCATTGGAATCATGATGAACATGCGGTAATTCTCCGATTCTGACTTGGTCTGGATGGCCACAGCCACAGGTTGTACACATAAGTCACCTCAATAATGTTTCGTTTATTCTGTAAATGCTTAGAATCTATGGTAATTCACATGCGTTAGAATACCATATTCTCTATCTTAAATATATTCTTTGAAGAGAGATAAATACATACTATCAAGTAGTTAGCGTATTTTATATTCAAAAGATCAGGTTAAATTTGCCAATTTAGACGTCGTGCTATTTTACGGCAATTTCTTTCACTCTAAATTCGGTGCCACTTCGGCGTTGTAAACATGCACTGTGACAATGTGGACAGCAATCTTGATAGGCTTCAATCTCAACTTCCTTTTGACATTGCCAGCACCATGCAATCGCAGGTAAATGAATAAAATGTAACTGACAGTTTTCAGCAACGGTATCTTTGCGCATAATTTCAAAGCAAAATTCTACCGCACTTTGCTCGACACAAGACAGCGCCCCAATTTCTAGCCAAATATCTGTCACTTCATGGATTTCATGCTTTTTCTTTTGTTGATCAATAATTTCCATAATATTCTGACAGAGAGACATCTCATGCATGATTTTCTCCTTAAAATAAAAAAGCAGTTTCTTCCAATTCTACTCTTTTTTAATGTTTATTTTCAGCATTTCTGTGTTTCGTTGCTTGATATTTAAACGTTGTTTGAAAAATTTTTACTGGTACTCGTACAAGAAATCATTTTAGTGGCACAAAATTAATGCCGCTATGTTGCAATAAAGTATTCATTAAATCATTATTTTGTTCAAACTGGCTACATTTGCCTTTGAGCTGAATTAAGCGAATTCTCAAGTGAGCCAATTCATGGATCCGTTTTGATACTTCTCGAATATGTCGATCTAGCAGCTCATTAATTTCCCTTTCCTGCTCTTGAGTGGCACATTGAGGATTGAGCAACATTTTGATTTCTTTCAGTGAAATATCCAAACTGCGGCAATAGCAAATAAAAGAAAGTTGTTTCAAATGCTCTTCCGTATAAACGCGAAAATTACCACTTGTTCGCTTGGCGGGTTCGATCAATCCTTGTTTTTCATAGAAACGTACAGCTTCCACCGTACAGCCAACAATGTTGGCTAGTTGACCAATTTTCATTTTTTTAAAATTACACTTGACTCTGAAGTTACTTCATATTTTATACTTTATCACAGTATTCACATGTTAGAAAAGGAGAACTTCCATGAAAAAAACAGCATTGTTTATTACCGCACTATTCGGTGCTTCACTCGCTAATGCGCATAATGTTTGGTTGGAGCCTGTTAAGGATGCAAAAGGGCAATATGTGGTTAAATTTGGTCATGAGGAAACTGAAACCTATCCTCAAAGCAAATTAAAAGCGGTGCGTCTACTTGATGCTAAAGGCCAATTGAAAAATGCCACAGTAAACTTTAAAGAAGGCGAAGCACACTTTGCTGCACCTGATGCTGACATCGCATTTATTCGCTTTGATAATGGTGTTTGGTCAAAATTGCCAAGTGGTAAATATGTTGAAAAAACCAAACAACAGGTACCTGATGCTGTACTTAGTGTTAATCCGATCAAATTCGGTAAAGCAATTTTACACTGGGATGCACAAGCAAATAAATCACACAACATGGATTATGAATTAATCCCACAAAGTGAACCAAAAGCGGGACAACCACTCGATATTCTCGTATTAGTAAAAGGTAAACCTGTACAAGGCATCAAAGTAGGGTTAGGCGAAGATCACCCATTCAACTTAACCAATGAAAAAGGTATCGCACAATTCACTCCTAAAGCGGGTTATAACAAAGTTTGGGCTGAATTTGACGAGCCTGTTAAAGAAAACCCTGACTATACCGAGCGCAGTGTTGAATATATGCTGACTTTTGATGCGAAATAATGAAAAGAGTTGTATTTTTAACCGCACTTTTCACCTTGCTGTGCGCGCCATCAGCATTGGCTCATAGTTTGCATGTTTTTGCACAATATGATGGACGCACAGTCTCTGGCAAGGCCTATTATTCCGATATGACTCCAGCGGCAGAAACCTATATGGAGATTTTGCAAGCTGGCCAGGACTCCCCTCTATTGGAAGGCAAAACAGATCGAGATGGGCAATTTGCCTATCCGATCAATACCACTGCCGAAGGTGCCATTAAGGTAGTGATAGAAGGTGAAGAAGGACATCGAGCCTCAATTGTTGCCAACAGAGTATCTGCGCAAGCCACAAATAATAGCGACAATTCGTTGATGCTGGTTCGCGAAGATATCTCTAAATTGAAAGACAAAATTTACCTACACGACATTATTGGTGGTATCGGTTATATTGTTGGCATTTTCGGCTTATGGGCATTGATTAGAGCCTCAAAGATAACACGTGCGTCGCAATCTAAGGAAAGATAATATGCATTTATCGGAAGGTGTGTTGCATACACCCGTATTGCTTGGTGGTGCAGCTGTTGCATTAGTCTGCGTAATGATTGGTCTTAAACGTCTTAATTCGCAACAACTGCCGCTAACGGCATTGTTTGCCGCTGCTTTTTTTGTTGCAGGTACCATTCATGTACCAGTTGGCATTGGCAGCGTGCATCTCATCTTAAACGGCATGGCCGGTCTGTTTCTCGGCTGGGCCGTTTTCCCTGCTTTTTTAATCGCATTGGTATTACAAGCCCTGCTCTTTTCCTTCGGGGGATTTGCTGTATTAGGTGTCAATTTATGCATAATGGCATTACCTGCCCTTTTTGTACATTGGCTATTTGCAAAAAGACTTGAAAATGACAATTCCCGTCGAACTCAAATTACTGCAGGTATTGGTGCTGGCGTGATCGGCGTTGGCGGTTCAGCCTTGCTCGCCTCTTTAGTCTTGGCTCTAGATGGTGGTAAAGCTTACAGCGATCTGATCATGCTGCTGGTAATATCACATATTCCTGTGTTTATTATCGACAGTATCGTCAGCGTCGGGGTGGTCTTATTGTTAAACAAAATGTATCCAACAGCGCTCAGAGTGGTGAAATGAATTTTCTTGCTATTTTTCAACCGCACTTGCGATTAATTTATGTGTTTTTGTGTGGACTTATCGTCAGCACAATGACACATATTTCAACGCTTATTATCCTTAATCTGATCGTATTCAGCGGATTACTTATTACGCTAATTCGCTATCAAAAATCCCTTGCCGGTTATTTCAAATATTGGCTGAAACTAAATCTCTTTACTCTACTCGTTTGGTTAACCTTAAGCTGGAAAATCACCGAACAAGGCTTAACATTAAATCCAATGGGCATTCAGCTCGCACTTCTAATCACGCTACGTTTCAATTTAATTTTAAGCTTAACTCGCCTCTTGTTAATTGATATGAACGAGAGCCTTTTATTGCAAGCATTGTGTCGTTTGCCATTGCCTGAAAAACTACTTCACCTATTTGTTCTCACTGTGCGCTATATTTCAGTGTTCAGTGAAGTACATAAAAAGATGGATATGGCAATGCGCGCGCGCGGATACCAGCCAAAACTTAACGGCAGAACCTTATTTATCGCCGCGCAACGTGTGGCATTATTATTAATTCATGCTCTCGTTAAAGCAGAAAAAACAGAAATGGCACTAAAAGCACGTGGCTTTCAGTTGCATGATGTGAAAAAAACACAGGATAAATCTTGATGAACGTCCTCGAAGTCAAACAGTTACAGATCATGCGCGACCAACGCGTGATTATTGATAACCTTTCTTTTGAGCTCCCTGAAGGCCATCGCCTTTTTTTACAAGGCGATATTGGTTGTGGGAAATCAACACTATTACACTGCCTATTAGGGTTTATACCTTACCAACAAGGTGAGATTCGCTGGTTCGATAACACCTGTCGCCAAGAAAAAGATTTTGTACCGTTACGTGGGAAGGTGGGTATCTGTTTCCAGCATGCGGGCGATCAACTTTTCGGTCCAACTGTACTTGATGATGTGGCGTTTGGTCCACTTAATCAAGGATTAAACAGAGATGAAGCCTATCAAATTGCATTGCAACAATTGGAACGTCTAAATATTGTTAGATTAAAAGATCGCTCTGTGAATACCTTATCTGGTGGAGAACAGAACTTTACTGCGCTAGCCGGCGTACTGGCGATGCAGCCAAAAGTATTGCTGTTAGATGAACCAACCAATGGACTGGATGCAAAAAATATCGCCAAACTGACTGCACTTTTACGTGAACTACAGTTACCGATGCTTATTGCCTCACATGATTTACGCTTTAGTGAAACACTTGCGGATTCCTGTTTGTCTTTAGCCACAGATAATGATGGCTAAATGCATTCATAATGCGTAAGAAAATAATTCAATAAAAAATGGGCGAACCATTAAGTTCGCCCGTAATCTATTTATAACGCTAATCAAGCCACAAGTGCGGTTTCTTTTAAACGATTTTTTAATTTCGCGTATTCAGTTACCACATAGCGTTCAGCCCAGGCTTGGTCTTCGATTTTATCAATACGAACCGCACTGTATTTGTATTCCGGTGTTCTAGAACCCGGGTTCAAATGTTCAGCGGTTAATTCGTTACATTTACCGATCCACCATTGATAGGTCATATAACAAGCGCCTTTGTTGGTACGAGTGCTCACATCTGCACGAGAAATAACTCTACCACGAGAAGAAGCAATCCAAACCAAGTCGTTGTTTTTAATACCCAACTCTTTGGCGTCTTGATCGTTCATTTGTACAAATCCCGGTTCATCCGCAAGTGCCGCAAGTGCACGGCAGTTACCGGTCATTGAACGGCAAGAATAGTGACCAACTTCACGTACTGTAGAAAGTATCAATGGGAATTCTTCAGAGAGATCTTCCATTGGTGGTTCCCAGTCGCAAGCAAAGAACTCTGCTTTGCCGTTTGGACGGTCGAAGATTTGGCCTTTATACAAGTATGTTGTACCTTGATCTTCAGGGCCCTCATCAGTACATGGCCATTGGATATAACCCATGCCTTCCATTTTTTCGTAGGTTGCCCCTTTGTAAATTGGGCAAAGTGAACGAAGTTCATCCCAAATTTCTTTGGTATTGTTATAGTGCATTGGGTAGCCCATTGCTGTAGCAAGTTCGCTAATGATTACCCAGTCATCCTTGACATCGCCAGTTGGCTCAACGGCTTTATAGAAACGTTGGAAACCACGGTCAGCGGCACTATACACACCTTCATGTTCAGCACAAGAAGTCGCAGGTAATAAAATATCTGCTTCTGCGGCTGTTTGAGTCATGAAGATATCTTGAACGATAAGAAGTTCAACTTTCTCGAAGGCTTTTTTAACAGCATTAATATCAGGCTCAGTTTGTAATGTATCTTCACCCATAATATAGAATGCTTTAATTTTATCTTCCATGATCGCTTCAGGGACTTCACTCAACGGCACACCTGGTTTGGTTGGAATAGATGGCACGCCCCAAGCTTTCGCAAATTTTGCATTAATCTCTGGATCAGCAAAACTTTGATAGCCTGGTAATGTGTTGAATAACGCGCCCATATCGCACGCACCCTGTACGTTGTTTTGACCACGTACAGGGTTAACCCCAACATTTGGTTTACCTAAGTTACCGGTAAGCATTGCCAAGCTTGCTAATGCACGTACGGTTTCTACACCTTGACGGAATTGGCAAACGCCCATACCCCATAAGATAGTAGCGGTTTCCGCTTTTGCATAAGTGCGGGCAATTTCACGCAACATTTCAGGCTCAATACCTGTGATGTGTTGAGTGGACTCCGGTGTATAAGCTTTCACGGTTTCATAGAACGCATCGAAGTTTTCGGTGTGTTCATCAATAAATTTTTGATCTTGTAATCCTTCTTCTAAAATCACATTCATCATAGCATTCAAGAATGCCACGTTAGACCCGTTAGCAAGCGGTGCATAAATATCCGCAATACGGGCAGTTTCGATTTTACGAGGGTCACAAACAATGACTTTCGCCCCTTTTGCTTTGGCGTGGTTAATCCGACGCGCCACAATAGGATGTGAAGTGGAGGCATTATAGCCAAAAATGAATACGCATTTGGTATCTTCAATCTCAACAATTGAGTTGGACATTGCGCCGTTACCGACCGATTTGAGCAGACCTGTTACAGAAGGGCCGTGTCACACGCGCGCACAACAGTCAATGTTGTTATTTCCTAATACCGCACGGGCGAATTTTTGCATAACGAAGTTCACTTCGTTACCTGGTCCACGGGAAGAGCCCGTTACCATAATCGATTCGTTACCGTACTTTTCTTTGATTTCACTGAGACGTCTTGCTGTGTAAGAAATCGCTTCTTCCCAGCTCACTGGTGTGAATGGTTCGCCACGTTTGTAGCGGATCATCGGTTGAGTTAGGCGAGGAGTCAGGATTTTTGTGTCATGCACAAAATCCCAGCCATAATATCCTTTTAGGCATAACTCCCCTTCGTTTGTCTTGCCGTTTGCACCTTCAGCTCCCACAATTTTGTTGTTTTCCACCAAAAGATGGATTTTACAACCTGAGGCACAATACGGACATACGGTAATTACTTTTTTAATAGCCATAGTAACGTCCTTATTTTAGATACAACACGAGGTTAGAGATAGAATTAGAATAATTAATTCTGGGTATATATTACACCCAAAATCAGTTCATAGTATTACAAAAAACATGGATTTATTGATATAAAACAGGTTTTCATAATATTTTTAAA